>URZG01000255.1 GCA_900552325.1 uncultured Porphyromonadaceae bacterium
CTTCAGAGGGTTATCCCCCGTTTGCGAGTGCAAAGTTACAACCTTTTGCTGATTCTCCAAAATTTTTCCTCTTTTTTTTGAAAAATTTCTCCACAGCCATTCACTCCTCCACGGCACACTCCCCGTCACAACAATGCAGAAACCGTACTATAAACCGTTCATAATGTATAACCTACAGACAACAGCAGATTGCCTCCCCCGAGATTCTTATGGAGTTTGATTATATCCTTTCCGTATTCCGCCTGGAATGAAACGCGCCTGTATTGCACACGAGCCCCTATCTGCCAGCCCAGCTGCAGGCGGCGCAGACGGGCCGCCCCGTAATCTTTCTCAGAAAAAAGATTGCCGTCGGCGGGTCCGAGTTCCATTTCCTCCAGAATCTCGTCAAGATTCGCGTCAGGCGATTGACATGAACATATCCGGTTGCGGTTGTGCCCGTACAGCTGCACACGGAAAGTGACGCCGGCATAGGGAGTGACACTCACCCCGGCACCTGCAGGCAATATATATCCGATATTCGCGGGGATGTTCATCTGTATGAACGAGGTGCGCTGTTTTATATTAACGAGGTTGTATTGTTCGGTCTGCGAATATGTTTTGGCGCGGAAAATAAAACGGAAATCCACTCCGGTGCCGATATAAAGCGGGCGTGTGTCGGATACGGGAAAATCCATAGAATATCCCACGCCGAATCCGCTGAAACTCACCCCGTCGAGGTCTTTGGGATAAAGAGTGTTAAGGTCATACGAAACCGACAGCCTCTTCATCACTTCCGGCGGTATCCCCATTGTGGTCTGTGGCATGACGGGTACAGCTACGATTGCCGCGAGTATAAGAATCAATGTAACAGCAAGATTTCTCATAGGGAAAAACGCAAAGAATGAAAGGAAGAACTTTTCTCTACAGAGTGTAGCCCTATGCGCTACAAACACAACGGGCGTGGCTCTGTTTTCTTCCCACATTTTTATAACATCATAACCGTCAGCAAGGTTGACTTTCGTGCTTCCGCTATAAAAAAGAGAGCCCCGGCGGCCGGACCGGCCGTCGGGGTTCTTTGAAGACCAACAGTTTCGCAGAGGTTGTCCGATACATGCCGTTCAACGACGGCCGGACACCGCGACGCCTTGATCATGCATCCCTGCGACGCACTTTGGCAAAGCCGCAGGCCGACTGAAAATCGGCAAAGAAATCATGGTTGAGGGCGATAGAAATGCGACAAAGAAGCTCAGTATCAATGCTTCCTTTGCGCAAAATCTTGTAGACATTCGTACGGTCACAGCATATTTCCTGTGCGAGCCAGGCTGCCGCCCGACGCTGCCGACGGAGTTCATTGCCAATCAGAGACCCGATGTGAACCTTAACGCCACATTCTTCAGTCGTAGTTAAAGCTGGCTGAGCAATCATACTATTTGGTATTGTCTAAAGTGTGTGGAATAAAAGTAACGTTGGGAGAGCTTGGCGGCTTCTCCGTTGCAAAATTACAAAATTTCCACTATTCTCTCAAAAGAGTGTAGGGCCGTGTAACAATAACGTATTGTGAAAAAACTTTAAGACAATTCAAATTGTATATTTTGCGCAATTATTCTGCCATTGTCAGCGTGTGTGATTGGTGACTTCAGCCCCTATACCTTTCTCCAGCGACTTGACATCCCGGATATTAACATCCACATGAGCCCCGGTGCCGGCCTCTATTTCGCCGGACTGTGCCTTGAGCCCTGATGCATTCACCACAGCACCTGTGCCGCAGTCGATTTCAAGGTATCCGACAGTGCCGGTGAGATTCGCCACAGCACCGGTGGAGCAGTCGACTTCCATTCTTTCGGTTTTGACACCACTGAGGTTTACAACAGCGCCGGTAGAGCAGTCGATCTGGATTTTAGGCGCGGATATAGAACCCACGTTCACCACCGCTCCCGTACCGAGGTCAAAGTCGACATCACCTTTCGCAACAAGGCTGCCGTTTACATCGAGAGTGGCGCCAACAGAGAGGTCGAACTCACGCACCGAGGGAGCCTGCACTGTTATTTTAACATCATTCCCGTTTATATTGACGTTGCGACCACGTGATTTGTGGTATATCTCGAGTGTACTCCCTTTGCGCCGGACCTCCACAAGCGCCACTTTTTCTTTGTCGCCGGTAATTTTTACCGGTTTGTACGGGCCCTGCACATAGGTCACCGACACACCGGTATGCAGTTCGAGTCCTGTAAAATCTCCTTTGGTTTCCACTGCTGAATCCCCCTGGGCGCGACATGCCAGGAATCCGCCTGCGAACAGCACTACGGCCAGAATGAGCGCTGCCGGCTTCAAAAAACGTGAATAATTCTTCATGATGAGGTTGTTTTGTTGGTATGTATTTATTTCATTGACGCATTACGCATGCCGAATGTTGCCGGGGTTGCGGAAAATTTTTGTACCTTTGAGGTCATAAACCTATTTTTCAATGAAAAAGTATCTCGTGACAGGTGGTGCCGGTTTCATCGGCGCCAACTTCGTAAAATATATAATCAAGGCATACGGCCCGCAGTGTGAGGTTGTAGTGCTTGACAAACTAACCTACGCAGGGCATGTGGAGAATATCGCTCCCGAACTTGAGCTACCCAACGTGCGGCTCGTGGTCGGCGACATCTGCGACCGTGCGCTCGTAGAGGGACTGCTCCGGGATTTCGACCCCATGTTCATCGTCAACTTCGCCGCCGAGAGCCACGTGGACCGTTCGATTTCCGACCCGCGTCCGTTTCTGGAGACGAACATAATGGGAACGCAGAATCTTCTGGAATGTGCTCGCCGCGCTTGGGCCGCTCCCAACGGCCGTTTCTCACACGGCAAACTTTTCCTTCAGATCTCCACCGACGAGGTCTACGGTTCCCTGAAACGCACCCTTGACAACCCCGTTCCTCTCAGACTCGAAGGGGCTGCCGGACTCGTGACTGACGGGCGCAACGACATAAAGACTTTCGGCGACTCTCTTTTCACCGAAGATATGCCGCTCTCGCCGCGATCCCCCTACTCCGCTTCGAAAGCCTCGGCCGACATGATGGCGATCGCATATTATCATACATACGGATTCCCGGCCTCGATAACCCGCTGCTCAAACAACTACGGCCCGCTGCAGTTCCCCGAAAAACTGATACCGCGTACCATCAGCCGCATACTCGCCGGCGAGAAGATTCCGGTGTTCAGCCGCGGAGAGAA
>URZG01000256.1 GCA_900552325.1 uncultured Porphyromonadaceae bacterium
ATGGCGAAACGTCCGCCGATGCGGTCCTCCAGATAGCGGAGGAAACGGTCGGAGACAGCCACGGTGTCGCCCCGGCGCAGAAGCGCCGACACAAGGCGGTCGATATTCTCAAGATGGCCTTCCTGATGGCGGTTGCCGTTTATGGCGATACGCATAAGAAACGGATGTGTTGATGGTTGTCAATCAGTGTGATGTGAGTCTCAGAGCTCGAGGATGTGGAGCAGCTCGCTGACACGCGAGAGGTCGCGGGCGCGCAGACGAGGATCGCCGGGGGCGTCGCTGGACACCGTCTCGTAGCCGTAGCGCTCCAGCGACCGCTCCACCGAGCGGGTGTCGGCGGCGGCCACGCGCAGCAGCACTATGTGGCGCCCGTCGTCGCGCCGCATGGACGTGACGGAGAGCCCCAGCAGCTGTACGTCGCAGTCTTCCACGGCTTTGGCTATCACCGAAGCCGAGTAGTCGGCAGGGTGTACCGCCAGGAGCAGACGTGAGGTATCGGCCGATTCCGGGAAAATCGCCTGGAGCTTTTCGGCGGGGGAGAGGTCGCCGGAAAGAAATTTCGCCATTATGCCGTTATTACTGTCCAATCTCTTTCAAAGTTTGAATTTTCTGAGTACTTTTGTAGTCGGAAACCACTGAAAGAACCCGGTCGCCGGCGTAGCGTCGCCGCATGGGGTGGCTGACCCGGCCCCCGGATGCGTCCTTTCGCGGTTATTGACCACAAAGTTAGGAATTTTTCATATAATAACGTAAAGGAGGGGGTGCTCATTATCCCCGCGCACTGATTAAGGGGGCGGATTTAGTGATTTTTCAGGATTGTTAAAAAAACGCCCCGAAGAGAGAATGATGACAGCTAATCTCAGTGTTAATATCAACAAAGTCGCCACTCTGCGCAACGCACGCGGCGAGAACAACCCCGATGTGACCCGTGTGGCCGTGGATTGCCAGGATTTCGGTGCCGACGGCATCACCGTGCATCCCCGTCCCGACGAGCGGCACATACGCCGCGCCGATGTCTATGCCCTGCGCCCGCTGGTGCGCAAGGAGTTCAATATCGAGGGGTATCCCGACGAGGAATTCATGAAACTCGTCCTGGCCGTGAAGCCGGAGCAGGTCACTCTGGTGCCCGACGCCCCCGGCGTGCTCACCTCGAGCGCGGGCTGGGATGTGACCGGTAACTTCGACTTCCTCCAGGGGATAGCCGAACGCCTGCGCGAAGCCGGCATACGCACCTCGATATTCGTGGCTCCGGACGCGGCGCAGATCGCCGCCGCCGCTAAGGCCGGCGCCGACCGCGTGGAACTCTACACCAAACCTTACGCCGACGCATATCCTGCGGACCGTGCCGCCGCCGTGGCTCCCTACGTGGAGGCGTCGAAGGCCGCCCATGCCGTAGGGCTGGGGGTGAACGCCGGCCATGACCTCTCGCTGGAGAATCTGGAATATTTCGCCTCGTGCGTGCCTTATCTCGACGAGGTCTCCATCGGTCACGCGCTGATCTGCGACGCCCTCTATCTCGGTCTGGCCGAGACTATCCGCCGCTACCGCGGCTGCCTCGCACACAAATGAAATTCTGAAAGATAACCTCTATATACCGAATATACAACGATGTTTCTCCTTGATGCGGCACTCAACGGTGCCCCTGCCGCGGCCAAGACCGCCGGCGTAACTTCTGAAGTCGACCTCTCGCTGTGGGAGCTGTGTCTGCGCGGCGGATGGCTGATGATTCCGATAGCCCTGCTGTCGCTGATATGTGTCTATGTGTTCATAGAGCGCGCCGTGGTGATATACCGCGCCGGGCGCACCGACGATTCGTTCATGAAGCGCATACGCGCCTACGTGCACGAAGGTGACCTCGAGAGCGCCAACAACCTCTGCCGCAAGACCGGCACCCCGGCCGCGCGCCTCATAGAGAAAGGGCTCTCGCGCATCGGCCGCCCCGTGAACGATATCCTCGCCGCTATCGAGAATACCGGCAACATAGAGATCGCCAACCTCTCCAAAGGGCTCCCCTGGCTCGCCACGACAGCCGCAGGGGCGCCGATGCTCGGATTCCTCGGCACGGTGATCGGTATGGTGGAGGCTTTCTACGCCATCGCCTCCTCGGGCAACTCGGCGAATATCGGCACTTTCGCCTCCGGTATATACACCGCCCTGGTGACTACCGTGGCCGGTCTGGTGGTGGGTGTGATTGCCCTCTTCGCCTACAATATCCTGGTGGCGCGCATCAACTCGGTGATGAACCTGCTCGAACAGAAGACCATGGAGTTCATGGATCTGCTCAATGAGCCGGCGAAATAACAGCTGTAAAGCGAATTTATTAACACCCAATATATTACATCAGTGTTCAAACAACAGAACAAGATGATGGACACCTTCTCGATGGCATCGATGACCGATGTTATCTTCCTGCTGCTCATCTTCTTCATGGTGACCTCCACATTCGTTTTTCCGACCGGACTGGAGGTGAATCTGCCGCAGTCGACGGAGCAGAGCGCCGTGAAGCCGGTGACAAAGGTGTACATCGACGCCAACGACTCCATATACGCCGCCACGGCCGACGCGCAGCCGCAGCCGGTGACCCTCCAGGCCCTCCCCACATTCCTGAAAATGGCTCAGGAACAGGATTCCACCGGGTTCGTGGCACTTTACGCCGACCGCGAGGTGCCTTACGGACGCATCGTGGAGGTGCTCGGCATCGGCACGGAGAACAATCTGAAGATCGTGCTCGCCACCAATCCGGTGTCGGCTCCGGATGCCGGACTGCCGGCTGCCCCCGCCGCACATGAAGACCTTTCGGCCAAACAAAACTAACTGATTGATCCATGCGATATTCCAACCGCATATACGGCATTGTCGGGACGCTGCTGCTGCACGCCCTGCTCCTGCTGGCGCTCATATTCGGATTCATGCACTTCCCGCCCGACGATCTGACGCAGTGGCCTCCGGCCACGGAGGAGATGATAGAGGCGCAGGAACTTGAGCCGCTGTATGACGCCGGTGACTTCGTGCGCACGGGCGACAATCTCGAGATTCCAACCGCCGATGACACTCCCGCGGCCCCGAACGAGACCGTCGACGAGCAGAGCGAGCAGGACGGCGCGGTGCTGATCTCTACCACTACGACCTACACCGACATGACGGACTACTAC
>URZG01000257.1 GCA_900552325.1 uncultured Porphyromonadaceae bacterium
GCCGCCGAGTCGCTCCTGCGCATGATCGAGGATACCAAGGGGGCTTTCCGCTGCGCCATCTCCATTTCGGGCGTGGCCCTGGAGCAGTGCGAGCAGTATGTGCCCGAGTTCGTCGACCTTCTCCGCAAACTCGCCAAGACCGGCAAATGCGAATTCCTGGCCGAGACCTACGACCACTCCCTGGCATCGCTGGGCGACCCCGAAGAATTCCGCATACAGGTGGAGCTCCACAAAGAGAAAATCAAATCGCTCTTAGGCGTGACACCCAAGGTGTTCCGCAACACCGAGCTGATCTACTCCGACGAGATCGCCCCGCAGATCTACGCCATGGGCTTCAAGGGATGCATCACCGAAGGCGCCAAACATATTCTGGGCTGGAAATCGCCAAACTACGTCTATGCCGCCGCTTCGCAGCCCAAGCTAAAACTCCTGCTGAAGAACGACAAACTCTCGGAGGATATCACCAACCGCTTCTCCGACACCTCATGGAACGAATATCCCCTCACCGCCGACAAATATATCTCCTGGATCGCCGACACCCCCAAGGAGGAACAGATTTTCAACCTGTTCATGAACCTCGAGACCTTCGGTGAGTTCCAGCAGCGCGACAGCGGCATCTTCCAGTTCCTCGAGGCGCTCCCCCGCTTCGCCGCCGAACGCGGTGTGGAATTCATCACCCCCGGCGAGGCCGTGAAACTCCTCAAGCCGGTGGCCGAACTCGAAGTGCCTTTCCCCATGTCGTGGGCCGACGAGGCACGCGACACCTCGGCATGGCTCGGAAACAAGCTCCAGAACGAGGCGTTCTCCAAACTCTACTCCGTGGCCGAGCGCGTGCAGCTCTGCGACAACCGCCAGCTCAAACAGGACTGGGGACGCCTCCAGGCTTCCGACCACTTCTTCTACATGTCGACCAAGCACTTCTCCGACGGTGCCACTCACGCCAACTTCTCTCCCTACGATACCCCCTTCGAGGCGTTCACCAACTACATGAACGTGCTCTCCGACTTCATCGTGCGCGTAGAGGACCAGTATCCCATGTCGGTCGACAATGAGGAGCTCAACGGCCTGCTGACCACTATCCGCAACCAGGCCTCCGAGATAGAGACCCTCCAGAAGGAAGTAGCATCCTACCGCACCGACCTTGAACACCTCAACGAGGAGCACCTTCTGCGCAAACAGGCGGCTGAGGCTCCCGCCGCCGAAAAACCCGCGAAACCTGCAGCGAAGAAAGCCACCGCAAAAAAGGCCGCGCCGAAGAAAGCAGCCAAGAAAGCAGCTCCCAAGAAAGCAGCTCCCAAGAAAGAGGAGACCGCACCGGAGGCATAAACGCCCCGAGGAAAAAATCAAAAATCCATCGGATTAACGCCAATCAAGCGCCGAAGGCGCGATGCTTCGTTCAGGATGCATCGTGCCTCCGGCGCTTATGTTATGGGTTGCAAATTATGGTCTCCCGACCGTTTGAACACGGAGCGGATAGTCAGAATGTGTTTGCGGAGACACCTTTGCGGCGCCCTTCAGCGATACGGGCGAGGATGCCGTTCATCACACTCTGGTAATGATCGAAACGGGGATTGAAAAGGGTGTCGGGGGTGTAGGTCATCTCGCCGAAATAGATGTTGCCGTCGATGATGTAGAAGTCAACGCGCACATATTCCTCACCCTGCGACAGACGCGCCGCCATGCGGAGCATCTCCTCGAGACAGGCCGGTTTGTCGGGCGCCACCGGCATATCGGGCGCCACCTCCTCCACAGCGGTATCGGGGGGGATCAACTGCCATCGGAGGGTGTAGGGCTTCAGATCGTATTTGAAATGGTCAACCTCGTCGCGATCGTTGTAGACGTACATAACGTAAGGCTCGCCGTTGACGCAGTGTATCTTATAGTCGGTCAACGAAATGTGTCCTCCACCCTGGACCATGAGTTTTTCGGCGATAATGCAGGGAGGTATATGCGAATAGTGAAGCTGGCCTGACAGTTCGGCATAAGGGAATTCCAACGATTTGCGCAGCGAGCGCACCACGGCCTGGCGGTCAATTTCCTGCCCGCTCTTAACCACGAAATTCGTGCCGCAGCCGTTGTTGGTCTTCAGCACATAACCGCCCCGGAGCGAATCGAAATCGATATCCTCCGGCCTTTCCCACCGCCCCAGAAGAGGGATAAGATGTTCCTCGCCGATAATGCGGGCCACCTCGGACCGCACGGCATATTTGTCGGCCATAAGCGCCCAGCGCCGGTTGCCCTTGTTGTGGATTGCCGAGCGGAACACGTAGGTGCCGAGGTTCGGTATCTTCGTGAAATCCCCCCCGAGCCTTAACGGTTTGCGCGTATTCTTGAAATAGCGCAGCCTTACAATGGTTTTAGGGAACCGGGAGGCAATCCCGCCCAAGATCTTATATGGATTCATAATTTGAAACTAAAACAGATGGCCGGCAACAATCGACCGTCGCAGGGTCGCGACCTGTTGCTACCGCAGTATCGGCGCAGGCCAGCGGGTCTGCGGTTAAACCTTGCAAAGTTACGCAGAAATCACGATATAACAGCACCCGCGAGACAAATAATACCGCCCGGAAAATATCATAAACAGGGAAAGATCGGCCAAAGAATAAATAATTTGGCAAAATGTTGTACATTTTCTGAAATATTTGTAATTTTGCCGCCGAAAGCCGCGAATGGCTTACTTGAATATGTTTTAGGTTTAATTTAACATACACACTGTGAAAGCAAAAGAACTGATGGACGACCTCCGTCTTCGTTTTCCCAACGAACCGGAATATCTCCAGGCCGTAGAAGAAGTGGTTTCCTCGATCGAGGACGTCTACAACGAATATCCCGCCTTCGAGCGGATGAACCTCATGGAACGTCTGTGCATGCCCGACCGCATTATCTCGTTCCGCGTGTCGTGGGTCGACGACCAGGGCCGCGTACGCAACAACATGGGCTACCGCGTGCAGCACAACAACGCCATCGGCCCGTATAAGGGCGGTATCCGTTTCCACTCGTCGGTGAACCTCAGCATCATGAAGTTCCTCGCATTCGAACAGACGTTCAAGAACAGTCTTACGACACTGCCTATGGGCGGCGCGAAAGGCGGTTCGGATTTCGACCCGAAGGGCAAATCGGACAATGAAGTGATGAAA
>URZG01000258.1 GCA_900552325.1 uncultured Porphyromonadaceae bacterium
AGATAACGCGCCGCGGTTTTTTCTGGGGTATGGTGTCGAACGGCATGTTGATTGACGGCCCGATGATGCACGAGCTGTCGCGTAACGGCCTGGCATCGCTCGCGATAGATGTGGATGGTCTGCCGGAACAACACAACTGGTTGCGCAACAGCGAGATAAGTTTCGATCGTGTGTACAATGCCATTGGGCACATACGAAAGGCTCCCCATCTGGTATGGGATGTTATAACCTGCGTCAATTCCCGTAATCTCCCTTATATGGAGGAACTGAAGCGGATGCTTGTTGACGCTGGGGTGAAAAAATGGCGTTGTTTCACCATAGTGCCGATGGGGCGTGCCAAGGATGATCCGGACCTTCAGATCACCGACACCCAGCTCCGGGAACTTATGGAGTTTATCGCCCGCACCCGACGTGAAGGTAACATTGATCTATCCTATGCCTGCGAGGGATACCTCGGAGAGTTCGAGTGGAAAGTACGCCGATATCTCTTCCGTTGTCAGGCGGGGATCAATACGGCGTCGGTACTTGCCAACGGCGACATATCGGGGTGCCTGAGTATCCGCAGCAGTTATACGCAGGGTAACATATACCGCGAATCGTTCTGGGATGTATGGAGCAATCGGTTCGAAAAATACCGCGACCATTCATGGATGCGCACCGGAGAGTGTGCCGCCTGCGAGGTTTTCGACAAATGCCGGGGCAACGGCATGCATCTGCGCAACGATGACGGCTCTCTGATGACATGCCACTATAACCGCCTGAACAATCCGCAGTCGTAATTGTGGTTCGCTCTCCGGAGTTTCATCAAGAAAAGCCGAAGTTTCGCACAAGAACAGTGAAAAAAATTGACACGAGCATTTCTGCGTCTTAACTTTGCATCAGAAACAAAAACAATAAACAACTATTATATGGAAACTAAAGATCTCAACCAGGCAGCCAAAGGCGCCGAAAAAAAGAACGATACCAAGAAAGACGGTAAAGCACGCAAAGTTGCCGGTATGGCGGCATCGGCAGCAGCCGGTGTGGCCGGCACAATGGCCGCACAGGGAATGAACACCCCCGAGGACGAGTGGCAGGAAGATACTGTTACCGCAGGTTCGACGACGACCGCCGGCACTTCAGGCGAACAGACTCAAACCGACGAAACCGGCGAGGAGGAGGTTTTCGACGTTAACGAAATTCGCATCGATGTTGAAGAGGACGATTCCGACCTCGTCGTCATCGAGGAAGAAGATGACGAGACAGGTGAAGATGATGGCGGCGACCTGGCTCACCAGCCTATACCTTCCTCTGAGGAAGAGGAACTTATCGACATTGATATTTTGCCGGAAAACATTGAGAATCCCGATGAACTTATAGTAGACGTTATGTACGGCGGTCCCGACGGATGGGAGGATATCGAGCCTGACATGTACGGCGGTCCGGTGGATTTACCCGAAGATGATCCTGAGAACTATCTCGCCGGTGGCGATATCTCCGACGACATCCTTATCTGACCTTATAAACTTATCTGAAATGAAAAGAATAATAATAGGACTTTCCATAGCCTCGCTGGCCGTCTTCGCCCCCGTTACTTCATTTGGGAAAGCCAAACAGCCCAAGCAAACCACCCAGACGCTTCAGGAAGCTACCGACTCCATCAAGAATATCCTCGCGGAGGCACGCAAGGGTGATGCCCGCGCACAGAACGATGTAGGTTTGTGGTATTATGTGGGACGTCATGTCGACCGCGACTACAAGGAAGCCCTGCAGTGGTGGGCGCGTTCCGCAAAGCAGGATTTTGCCCCCGCGATAGGCAACATGGCTTTGTGCTACCAGACAGGTAATGGTATTGAGCGCGATTCGCTCAAAGCCGTTAAACTCTACCAGAAATCCATAGAAAAAGGTAACAAGACACTCTTCCGCAACCAGGAGAAGCTCGCCGAAAAAGGCGACGTGTTCGCTGACATGCTCCTTGCTTCCTGCAATGAGAAAGGTATCGGAACGGAAAAGGATCTCTCCACCGCTCTGAAATATTATGGCGCCGCCGCCAAAAAAGGCTCTGCTGACGCACAGCTCAAAGCCGGCGTGATGCTGCTGAACAGTAAGAAACCGGCCGAGGCTGCAACCTATTTCAAGATGGGATATGAACAGAACCAGCCCGTGTGCACCTATTACTACGGCCTGCTCATGAACCGAGGCGACGGAATCAAGAAAGACGCTAAGCAGGGCGCGGACATCATGCTCAAGGCTGCCGAAGCCGGTCAGCGTCAGGCCATGTATGAGGTGGCGATGTGCTACTTCAACGGCAACGGTCTGATGCCGAATGCCGAGCAGGGTATGAAATGGATGCGTCGTGCGGCAGCTGAGAAAGCGGTAAATGCCGCGTGGGTGCTCGCCACGAACTATCGTACCGGTATAGGGACGCACGTTGATTACGACCGCGCACTCTACTGGTACACGATGGCTATGGCCCGTCAGGCCAAACGCGCCGCCAAACTTGTGGGCGATACTCTCGCCGGTTCACCGTTCGTAAGTTATATGCAGGGTATCAAAGCCTACAATGCAAAGGATTTCGATGCCGCCCTCAAGGATTTCAAGGCAGTGGAGAAAGCAAAAGTTGTTGACGGGAAAGTGATGACCGGCGTAATCTATTGTAACCGGGATTATTCCAAATACAATATAAAGAAAGGTATCAAACTCCTTACCGAGGCTTCGGCCACCTCTCCGCAGGCTCTTTACCTTCTCGCTAATCTCTATGAAGGTGGCAAAGATGTGGCGAAGGATATGGCCACGGCAGTGGAATTGATGCGTAAAGCCGCTGATGCCGGTTATGCTCCCGCCGAATGTGGCCTCGGAGATATGTATTATGAAGGCCGTGGCGTGGAGAAAGATCTTGACCAGGCCGTGAAATATTACGGTCTCGCCCTTGAGCAGGGACAGATCTCTGAAAACGCCGCCAAACGACTTGCCGATTGTTACCGTGAAGGGAAAGGATGTCTTGAAGCCTCTGCTGAAAAAGCCGAAGAAGTAGCCAAGGCATACGTAAAGCCGGATTATTCCTCCTTCCTGGGGATGCTTAAATAAGAATCATTAACTCTATATTAACGTGAGTTCGATATAAGAATTAGATAATTCTACAGTAAAACAATCAGCCA
>URZG01000259.1 GCA_900552325.1 uncultured Porphyromonadaceae bacterium
CCGGCGCAAATGCGCCTTATCAAGGGGTTAACCACAGCAACGGTCTTCGACCGAATACTGACGTTTATTATTTCTTCGGTATTCCGACCGATAGAACGCTCCGCGGCTACGTTAAACCCAAGAGAGATCACTAATAGGAGCGTCCCTGCAAGCAAGCGGTTTCAAGCAATTATGACCGACCTTTCCGTCAGCAAGGTCAAGATCCTGTGTGAGTGGGTGAAAAGGTCAGTAGCGGTCGCGCTTCCCGGTCTGGAAGAGCATGAAATTCCAGCGGCGTGTGGCTTCTTCGTCGGCTTTCTTTTTATCGGCTTCCTCTCTGATTTCCCGCGCTCTCGACGAGGTCTCCTCCGAAGCACCGGAAGAGGAGGACGAGTGAGTGAGGATCAGGAAGAGAAGAGCCCACGGAACGATGGTGATCAGTACCTCCAGAAGGAGATGCCACAGCGCTATGCCGAAACCTATAAGGGCTATCATGGCCCCGACGATGTAGATGGCTCCGAACACTGTGAACCAGAGACCGCGGATCACGCCGAGAGCTTTGATGTTGAGGACGATGGATGTGAGTGAACCGACACCTACTATAACGGCCAGGATTACGGTGCCCACGATGTTCTGTGTCGGCTTGCCCACATGGCACAATGCACACACGAACACCGCTATGACAATCACGGGAACAGCCACCAGGATGGAGATGCCTATCGGCATGATGGAGGTATTGGCGGTTTTATCATTGTCCTTGCTGATCATCAGCTTTTTATAAACGAAGTAGCTTGCAAGTTGACCTAAAAGAACGAACGAGAACGGGATAACCCGCAGCACGGAACCCCAGAATCCGAAGCGCTCTTTGTCGCACCACCAGAACATGTCGCTGTTCAGGGCGAGCCATGCGCTGACCTCAAGATAGCAGGCTGCGGCAATCATCAGCGGCACTAACAGCCCGGCGACAAATCTGAGCGGGCGGAAACTGACGGCGAGCAGCCCGAGGAGGAGCGCGCCGCCCACAAGGTAGACTATGTAGAGGTATGGCGTGAGCGTGGAGAAGTAGCGGCCTTCGGGGGTGCGCCAACGTATCTGCAAGGTGTTATAGGGGTCTTCAACCTCCTCATTGTCAATAAAACACAGTTGGAAGGTGCTGACGGCGTACTCTTTGCCGTCGATTTTTACTGCGGCGTATCCGGGGAAGTTCTCGATCGGCCTCGTCAGGGTCACGGTATCGCCGTTGGCTATCTTAAACTTGTGAACTCCGACGGCCTCTTTGCCGCCGATTATGGTCAACTCGCTTACTGTCAGCGAGTCGCCACGGAAGGTGTCGACACGATAGGTCTGCGCAGCGGCGTGGCAGACGCAGAATAAAACGAGCGTGACAAGGAACAGTCGTAATGTTTTCATTGGGCTGTATCGGTGTTACTTAGATGTTTTCAGATGTTTTATGGCTGTCATGGGCGCTTTTTGGTGATTGTCTGGTAGAGGAGCTTGAAATAGCCCTGCGTGTCGATGAATCCCTTGTATATCGTCATTCCGTCATGCGTCACCATAGTGGCCGGGGCGTACCCCTCTTTTGAGAAATAGCCGATGGTATAGTCGTGGATATAACCCGGATTGCATTTGGCGCCGTCCACGGCCCAAAGCCTGAAGTGGGCCACATTGAGTTCGTCGTAGCCCGGCGGGTTGAAGTCGGAGGTGGTGACGCCGATCGCCTCGAGCACGTTGAAATTCTTGTCGACGCGGTGAATGAGGTTCCTGTTCAATTCGTCGTGGAACACATAGCAGTAGGCATACCCATTGTGGAAGGGGGTGCCGTTTTTCAGCGTTGTGATTTTCTGGCCGTGGAGGTCGTAATAATCGGTCTCGTCATAGCGCGAGCCGGGGGCGGCGCAGATGTTCGAGTCGTAGTCCGATACATCGTCGTAATCCCCCCAGGCCGGCTCGAAAGCCTTGACCCCCTTGTTGTCGATGAAGAACTGCTTGCGGTTCTTGTCCTTTACCAGCGCCCGGCCGCAATGGAAGGAACGTGCCTCGCGGAACTGCGGCTCGATGACCACCTTGCCGTTGCGGTCGATGTAGCCCCACAGCTTGTAGCCGTCAACATCGGTGCAATAGGCGCGCAGCTCCTCGCTCAGGGGCGGCGTGGTGGCGTTCTGCCCCTCGAATCTTTCTGATACTGGGGAGAGATGGGGGAAGGCTATCTTGAGGTCGGGGGTGATGTATCTGTATTTGATCTTATAACCCTCCCTGATGCCGACGATTGCCAGGGAGTCGACAAACATGGTTGGATAGATCCATTCCGGAGGACATTGCACCTCCGAGCCGTCGGGCTTGACAAGGGTGTAATGGTCCGGAGCGGGGTTGCCTCCCCTCTTTACTATCATCCCCCAGCGGGTCATGCGTGGAAGAACGCCGGATACTCCCGGCACATCCCACCGTGAGTCGTTGATTTTCTGTCCCTGAAGATTATAGAGCTGGTAGCCGTCGGGAAATTCGCGGCCCCATACCCCTTCCGAGACTGGTGTGACCGGGCCTCCTTTTTCATCGTCGGCCTCGGGGGCGACTTTGATAGTGTTTTCGTTGATATAAAAAGGCTCTTTTTTAGAGAGATCCTCTTCGGCATTGGCGGCGGGGAGCATTGTGACGGCTGTCAGGAAAACCGCATACTTCGCCGGATGAGGCCGGAGCCGGGAGTCGGCTTCCAAAAGATTGTATAATTTCATAATATGGTGATTTTGTGTGTTCAGCCGCGAATATACGAATAATTTCCCATATTCCGTGTATGTCAGGAGATAATAAACAAAAAGGAGAACGTATCGCGTGATACGTTCTCCTGATATGGTCTGTGTTGTTCTGCTCGGAAGATTACTGTTTGCCTGACACGGCCATGCCGCGCTCGATTTTGGCGACGAGACCCTGAAGTACTTTGCCCGGGCCGAGTTCCACGAATTCGGTGGCGCCGTCGGCTACCATGCGGCGTACGGACTGGGTCCAGCGTACGGGGGCGGTGAGCTGTGCGATGAGGTTGGCCTTGATTTCGGCGGGATCAGTGTGGGGCAGCGCGTCCACGTTCTGATAAACGGGGCATACCGGAGTGTGGAACTCGGTGGCCTCGATG
>URZG01000260.1 GCA_900552325.1 uncultured Porphyromonadaceae bacterium
TCGGAGGTAAGCCCCTGATATCCTACACCATAGAGGCCGCGCTGGCCGCCGGAGCCGCTCCCGGGCGCATAATCCTCTCCACCGACTCCGACAGTATCGCCGCGGTGGCCGAAAGCCTCGGACTCCCGGTGCCCTACCGACGCCCCGCGGCCCTCGGCGCCGACACAACCGGCTCGCGCGAGGTAATTCTCGACGTGATGGACTGGGCCGACTCGCAGGGGATAGCCTACGACTGCGTGGTGCTGCTGCAGCCCACATCACCGCTGCGCACCGCCGCCGACATCGCCGAATGCATGGCCCGTTTCGTGCCGGGCGTCACAGACATGGCGGTAACTGTCACCGAGGCCGCGGCTAATCCCTATTACGACTGCTTCGAGACCGATACCGACGGCAACCTCCATGTAAGCAAGGGGAAAGGCGACATAACACGCCGTCAGGACGCTCCCCCCGCGTGGCAGATGAACGGCGCGGGATATGTGATCGATCCCGCGGCGTTGCGCCGCTATCCGCTCGGAGCGCTGCCGCGGCGTGTGCCCTCACCGATGCCCCGCTCGCGGTCAGTGGATCTCGACACTCCTCTCGACTGGCAGATAGCCGAACTCATAATAGCGCAGAAGAATAGCGAAAACAATGACTGACAAGCACATAATATCGTCCGACGCCACTGTGGCCGAGGCTCTGGCAAAACTCAACGCACTCTCCGGAGGAGTGATGACACTCGTCGTGGCCGGTGCCGACGGCAAGGCGCAGGGCACCGTCACCGACGGCGACATACGCCGGGCGCTCATCGCCGGCCACGGCATCGGCGACCCGGTGACCGAGGTGATGAACCGCTCGTTCCACTCCTTGCGCCCGGGCGCCACGCCACAGGAGATAGCACGCATACGCGCCTGCGGCATAAAACTCCTCCCCGAACTTGACGGCGACGGGAAGCTCATCGGTCTGTTCGATTTCACCGCCGCCACCAACCGCCTCCCCGTCAGCGCACTGCTGATGGCCGGAGGGAAAGGCGAACGGCTGCGCCCACTGACCCTCGACACCCCCAAACCGCTCCTCCCCGTAGGAGGGCGCCCGATAATCGACTACAACATCGCCCGCCTCGCCCGTGCCGGAATCACCGACGTGACCGTGTCGGTGCGCTATCTCGCCGACATGATTAAAAGCTACTTCGCAAACCCTTGCCACGGCATAAACGTTAAGACAATAGAGGAGACCGAACCGCTGGGCACCATCGGAGCGGCTTCGCTGCTGCGACGCGACCCGGAGGGATGCACCCTGGTGATGAACTCCGACCTGCTGACCGATCTCTCCCTCGAGGAATTCTATTTCCGCCATTCGGCCGAAGGGGCCGACGTCACCATCGCCGCCATCCCCTACACAGTGTCGGTGCCGTACGCCATCCTTGATACCGAGGGTGACACCAACCGCGTGGCAGGCATGGCCGAGAAGCCCGTCTACACCTATTTCGCCAACGCCGGCATATATCTCTTCGCCAACAGGGTGCTTGACCGGATTCCCCGCAACACCCGCATGGATGCCCCCGATCTGATAGAAGAGGTAATCCGCTCGGGAGGGAAGGTGGTCTACCACCCAATCAACGGCACCTGGATCGACATCGGCACCCCCGCCGATTACCGCCACGCCTGCGAGATGATGAACTTCCACCACCCTGCCGAAAGCTGACGAGGGCTGTTTGAACGACACTAACAACTTGACTATATGGACTCCAACTTCATAGACTACGTAAAAATCCTTTGTCGCTCCGGCAAGGGAGGCGCCGGCTCGCGCCATTTCTATCGCGCCAAATACATCCCCAAAGGGGGACCCGACGGTGGCGACGGTGGCCGCGGCGGCCACGTAATACTCCGCGGCAACAAGAACATGTGGACCCTCCTGCCGCTCAAATACCGCCGCCATGTGTTCGCCGGCAACGGACAGGCCGGGTCGGGAGGGCGCTCCTTCGGCAAGGACGGCGAGGACCAGATCATCGAAGTGCCCTGCGGCACTGTGGTGTTCGACGCCGACACCGGTGAGTTCCTCTGCGAAGTCACCGACGACGGCGAGGAGGTGAAGCTCCTCCGCGGCGGCAAAGGGGGACTGGGCAACTGGCATTTCAAATCCCCCACAAACCGCACCCCGCGCTATGCGCAGCCCGGCCAGCCGGCCATCGAGAAAGCCGTGGTGCTCGAGCTAAAACTTCTGGCCGACGTAGGTCTTGTGGGATTCCCCAATGCCGGGAAATCCACACTCCTGTCGGCTGTTTCCGCCGCGCGTCCCAAGATCGCCGACTACCCCTTCACCACCATGGAGCCCCAGTTAGGTATCGTGGCATACCGTGGTAACCGCTCGTTCGTGATGGCCGACATTCCCGGTATCATCGAGGGCGCCAGTGAGGGGCGCGGCCTGGGGCTGCGGTTCCTGCGCCATATCGAACGCAACGCCGTGCTCCTCTTCATGGTACCCGCCGACGCCGACGACATAACCGCCCAGTACAATATCCTCCTCGAGGAACTTCGCCGCTTCAACCCGCAGCTGATGGATAAGGAACGCGTGCTGGCCATATCGAAGAGCGATATGCTCGACGACGAACTCAAAGCCGAGATCGAGCCTACACTCCCGCAGGACCTTCCGCATGTGTTCATCTCGGCCGTGACCGGCGAAGGGATCACCGAGCTGAAGGATGTGCTGTGGAGCGCCATCACCGACGACCGCAACCGCATAGAAGTCAATCCGATCACCCACCGTCCGCTCGACGGCCACCACCGCGTGCGCGAAGAGGACGAATTTATATTCGAGCAGGCTCCGGCCCCCGCCGAAGAGGACGAATTCTTCGACGAGGACTTCGAGGATGCCGACTTCCCCGACGAGGATCTCCCCGACGATTTCGACTACGATACCTCCGGCGAGGAATTCGACCGTCTCAAATAACCAAACAAGGATCCGGCCAAGTCAATTCCGACCGGCCGAATATCCATAAACAACAACAACTATGAACGCAAAATCTATCCTGGCCGTCGCTGCCGTGGCAGCAATGATGACCGCCTGCGCCCCCTCGCAGAGCAAAACAGAAGAAGTACCTGCCGAAAACAATC
>URZG01000261.1 GCA_900552325.1 uncultured Porphyromonadaceae bacterium
TATGTGTGTGGATGGGCTGTTGAAAAGATGTCGAAATCGATGTTCAACGTAGTCAATCCCGATGATATCGTGGAGCGCTACGGCGCCGACACACTGCGTCTCTACGAGATGTTCCTCGGTCCGGTGGAGCAGTCCAAACCGTGGGATACCAACGGTATCGACGGCGTGAACCGGTTCCTGCGCAAATTCTGGAACCTCTACTGGCGCGGCGACGAGTGGCTCGTAACCGACGAGGAACCCTCGGCCGACGCCCTGAAATCAATCCACAAACTCATCAAGAAAGTCACCGGCGACATAGAGAACTTCAGCTACAACACCTCAGTGTCGGCTTTCATGATCTGCGTAAACGAGCTGACTGCGATGAAATGCCGTTCGCGCATCGTTCTGGAGCCGCTGGTAATCCTGCTCGCTCCCTTCGCGCCGCATATCGCCGAAGAACTGTGGCACCGTCTCGGCCACGACACCAGCGTGACCGTAGCGCCCTGGCCGGAATATGACGAGAAATATCTTGTGGAGAACTCGGTGAAATATCCCGTATCGTTCAACGGCAAGGTGCGCTACACCCTCACACTCCCCGCTTCCGCCACTAAAGATGAGGTGGAGGCAGCGGCCCTGGCCGATCCCGCCGCAGCCAAATGGCTTGACGGCAAGACCGTGCGCAAGACCATCGTAGTGCCCGGCAAGATAGTCAATATCGTTGTCGGCTAACCTCTTTCCAGGCTCAATATACAATATGCTCCGGATCACATACTGATGTGGTCCGGAGCATATTGTATATTATCAAATTTGCGAATTATAAAAACTATCTTCAAATCAAATTTTTTGGAACGTATCAACCGCATACGCCAGGTAGCGGCTTTTCTATGAACTTATTCCACTCATATACATCTGTATAATTATGGGTAAGTAAGTGATGGGGAGTTGCTGAAATGAAAGTAGTTTGTTGCCAAAACGGCGAATAGGAAAAGCTGATTAAAGTTTTTTAACCAAAAAAGTTCTTTTGGCACCGGTTTTAAGTAGTAACTTTGCCCCCAAAGCGAAACATTGCTTAGAATAAGAAAAGCATATATACTTGAATTTTGGTTATTAGGGAGGTGTGTTTCTGTGAAGAAACACACTTTTCGCATATATAGGTCTCAATCAGCAAAGGATTTTATTCATTTTCGGGGAGGTGTGCATAATTATGCATCGAAAAATCATCGGAAGGAAGAGGGGGTACGGCAATCAAAAATTTCGTTAAAAGAGGCGGGAAAAAGGGTGGTTCGCTGAGTTTTAGTTAATTTTGCACATTAAAAGCTAAGGGAAAAACGTTATTATGGTATGAAGTCCGTAATTCTCAGATCAGCAGTTTTGTGGATGGTGCTCGTCACGGCTTTTGGCGGGGCAGTGTCAGCCGCTGCCGCATATCCCGAAACATCCTATACGCTTCAGGGGCGCCGCCTTGTGAGCTGGCACGGGCCGGAGCGCTCGGTGGATTTCCGCGACGATCCGGCGCTGGCACGCGTCAATGCCATATCCGACTACGCTTTCGCACGTACCGACGTGGAGGAGGTAGCGCTTCCCGACCGGCTGATGATAGTGCCGGTGGGAGCTTTCGAGGGTTGCGTGCAGCTTCGGCGTGTACGCCTGGGCGAGAACACACGTTTTATCCGTGAGGCCTCATTCGCCGGATGCAAGAGTCTGCAGACCATTGATTTTCCGCGCCGGCTGCTTTATATAGGTCCCTTTGCTTTCGACGGCTCGGGACTGACCTCCGTTGACCTTACCGATACCGAAGTGCTCGAGTACGGAATGGATGCCTTCGCGCGCTGTTCCTCTCTCGGTTCGGTATCCCTGTCGGAGACAGCGCCGCTCGAAGTGGGGGAGAACCTTTTCCGCGACTGCCCGCGTCTTGCCGGATTCACCTTGCCGAAAGCGTGGAGCACCGTAAGCGTGGGGATGTTCGCCGGCTGTACCGGTCTGACAGACGTTATCCTCGAGGGGGATCTCACCGCCATAGCCGACAGCGCTTTCACCGGTTGCACCGCCCTCCGGGCGCTTGACCTCGGGGATCGGCTGCAGACAATCGGGGCCGACGCCTTTGCCGGTTGCACTTCGCTGCGGCTGTTATATTTCCCCGCTTCGCTGCGGTCGATCGCCGACGGTGCCTTTTCGGGCTGTTCGTCGCTGGAGATGATTTTTCTCGGCGACGGATTGAAATCCGTGGGCGACAATGCTTTCGGCGGTTGCACCGCCCTGCGCCACATATCGCTCGGAGCCGAAGAGCCGCCTGCCGTATGGGGTGACTCCTTTACCGGTGTCTATGAGCCGGATGTGCTCCTTTCCGTGCCGTCGCAGACCGAGGACGCCTATTGGAGCGAACCGCAGTGGAGCCGTTTCAACATCAACCCCCTCAGCGGAATAGATGCCGACTTCCCCTATACCGACGGCGATTCCAACGCCCCGGCGGTACTGTTCTCGCTTGACGGCAGACGTGTCACCCTGCCGGCGTATGTGAAGGCCGAGGAGGCGGTAACACTCACTGGATATGCTCCCGCCGGATTCTATATTCTCTGTCGTCCGGGGATGCGTCCTACTAAAGTAATAATACGTTAACACTCAACTATATTTATGAGCCAGACAACAACTGACGGAAAGCGCCGCGACTCCGTGGTGATTATCCCGATGTACAACGAGAAGGAGAATGCCGCCGCCATCATCGAAGCGGTGCTCGCACTGCCACACGGCTTCGACGTACTGGTTGTAGACGACAATTCGCCCGACGGCACTGCCGCCATCGTGCGTTCCAAGATGGAGGAGCATCCCGGGCGTGTCGATATAATAGAACGCGCCGGCAAGCTCGGTCTCGGCACGGCCTACATCACCGGCTTCAGGCATGCCCTTGATGCCGGATATGATTTCATTTTCGAGATGGACGCCGACTTCTCGCACGATCCCAAGGATCTGGAACGTCTCTACGAGGCATGTGCCACCGGGGGGATGGATGTGGCCGTAGGGTCGCGTTACCTCACGGGAGTCAATGTGGTGAACTGGCCGATGGGGCGCGTGCTGATGTCGTATTTCGCCTCAAAATATGTGCGGTTCGTT
>URZG01000262.1 GCA_900552325.1 uncultured Porphyromonadaceae bacterium
ATTCAGATATTTCTCGGCGAGATGAGCGGAGCCGAAGTGGGCCGTCTCGACCGCGTTGCAGTGCAGTATGTCGCTTTCAAGCGCGACAAGGAGTTCGCTCTAAAGGCTCCCGTGGCGGTGGAGCAGCATCTCGACACGACCAAATTCTTCAAACTCCACTGTTTCCGCGAGAACCGCTATTTCGACGAGAAGGTTATCGCCGTGGACGTGGTGATCAACGATGTGCCGCAGCGTCCGATGGTGGTTGATTCATCTTCGCTCGAGGATGCCCTGCGTCAGAAAAGGGAGGAGAAACGCGCCGCGCGTCCGTTGAAAAAGCCGGTGAAACGCAATGCCACCCCCGGTGTGATAGAGGTTGATCTCCATATCGGGGCGCTCCTCGACACTACCGCAGGACTTTCAAACGCCGATATACTCAACTGTCAGATCGATGCTTTCCGCAAGGTGATGGACGAGAACCTGCGCAACAAAGGGCAGAAGATAGTGTTTATCCACGGCAAAGGGGAGGGGGTGCTCCGTCAGGCGATAATGAAGGAGCTCAACCACCGCTACAAAGGGCACGATGTGCAGGATGCGTCGTTCCGCGAGTACGGCTACGGCGCCACACAGGTAACCATCCGCTGATCTCCGCTCGCCATGATCATCTGTTTTTCAGGCACGGGCAATTCCAGGCTGGTAGCCCTGGAGCTTCAGCGTCATTTCGGGGGAGAGGTCATCCTTCTTGAAGGCGAGCTGCTACTTCACCCCTCGCGCACGGTGCTCGAAGTGCCGCGGGGCAACGACGTAATATGGGTGTTCCCTGTCTACAGCTGGGGTGTGCCGCCGGTGGTGGCGCGCTTCATCCGCCGCTGTAAAATCAAGGGGGCGCACGAGTGCCGTCACTTCATGGTGTGCACGTGCGGCGACGATATAGGGCGCGCCGACGACCGTTGGCGCAATCTTGTGGGAAGGCGTGGCTGGAATCCGCGGGGAGCTTTTTCCGTGACGATGCCCAACACCTATGTGTGCATGAAGGGATTCGATACGGACTCTTCGGAGGTGGAGAAGCGGAAACTTGCGGCGATGCCGGAGAGGGTGGCCGAAATTTCCGGAAAAATCAGGAAAGGATTTGTCGGAAACGATGTCATCCGCGGGAGTTTCGCGTGGCTCAAGACAGCCGTGGTCTATCCCTTTTTCAAGGCGGCATGCATGTCGCCGCGGCCTTTCCATGTCACGGACTCATGCATAAGCTGTGGCCTCTGCGCGCGGGAGTGTCCGATGGAAAACATCACCATGAAGAACGGTCGCCCGGAGTGGGGCAACGACTGCGCCCTGTGCCTCCGCTGCTACCACCGTTGTCCGTCGCGCGCCATTGCCTACGGCAAGGAGACCGACGGCAAAGGCCAATACCATGCCCCGGATTCCCTACAGTGAGTTTTTTATTTGAGGAGGGAGATTTTGACGCGGGTGTTCTTGATTTTTTTGTCGGCGAGGAGGGAGAGGATTTTCCCGGCCTTGGCGCGTGGAACGGCGGCGATGGCGTAATGGTCGGCCACCACTATTTTGCCTACTTCATCTTTGCCGAGGTCAGCCCCTTTCATGAGGTAACCGGCCACGTCGCCACGCGAGATTTTCTCTTTCTTCCCGGCGTTTATGTAGAGGGTCGCTACCTCGGAACGGATGCCGTCGGGGTTCTCCCCTTTGGGGAAATATTCGCGGTCGTAACGTACATATTCGGGGATATTCTCCTCGTCGGATAGTATTACGTAAGCGGTGCCGGAGTTACCCATTCGGGCGGTGCGGCCGTTGCGGTGTGTCCAGCTCTCGGGGGAGAGTGGTGTGTGGTAGTGGATCACATAGTCCACATCGTCGATGTCGAGGCCGCGTGCGCCGAGGTCGGTGCTGACCAGTATCGGGGTCGTGCCGTTGTTGAGCAGGTCCACGGCCTGCTGGCGCTGGTGCTGTTCGAGGCCTCCGTGATAAAGACCGGCGGGAAGCCCCTTCTCCCGAAGATAGCTGTAGACACGTTCGGCGGCTTCGCGATGGTTCACGAACACCAGCGCGCGACCTTGCGGCAGGGCTTTGAGAAGCGCCTCGAGTGTGTCGAGTTTGTCTTTCGAGGGGGAGGTGACGCGCACGGTCTGCAGCTGCCCGGAGGGCCCTCTGGAGGTAAAATCCATTGTCGTGGCTCCTTTGAGGTCGAGGAAGTCGGGAAATTCCGCGAGCCTGGTGGCCGAGGTGAGTATCGTGAGGCGCAGGTGCTTCATGCGCTTGACGATGCGTTTCATCTCGTCGTGGAAGCCGAGTTCGAGCATTTTGTCGTATTCGTCGATCACCAGGGCGCCTACACCGTCGACCGAGAGGTTGCCGCGGCGTATATGGTCGAGCAGACGCCCCGGAGTGGCCACGATGATGTCGGGGAGGACTTTCAGGGAGTTCTCCTCGTCGGCCATCGGGTGACCGCCGTAGAAAGCCACGGTCTTGAGTCCGGCGGCCACAGGGCGGATCACGTCGGCGATCTGTATCACCAGCTCGCGTGCCGGAGCGAGCACCACGGCCTGTATCTCCCCCCTGGAATTAGTGAGTTCGCGTAGCAGCCGGATGGTGAAAGCCACCGTCTTGCCCGAGCCGGTCGGGGCCAGGAGTATGGCGCGACGTGAGTTGTCGGCCTGCATCCGCAGCTGCATGTCGTTGAGTGCGGTTATGTTATGCCTCTCTGCGAGACGCTGTGATATTGTTTTCGAGTCCATAAAAATATAACTGTTTGCGGGCGCGAAAGTTGGGGCGCGACCCGATTTTTATCGGGTCACCGTGATATATTCTCCGTTGAGACCGTCGGTTACGGAATAACGCTGAAGTCCGTAGGAATAATCGAGAGCCGGCCCCGATGTGGGGATTCCGCCGTTGGAATAGATGGAGTAACGGCTGTGGCAGCGGGGACAATAGGCGTCGGCTTTCTCCGTGTCGACAACTATGCGCACGTCGCGCCGCGCGTCCACCGGGCAGCTGAGATCGAAAGCGCACGGTTGGTTGTGGATGTCGGCCACGAGGAGCACCCCCCCATATCCGGTCTCGCTCAGCGCCGACTAGGGGTAG
>URZG01000263.1 GCA_900552325.1 uncultured Porphyromonadaceae bacterium
AAAGCGAGCGCACACACCAGATTATCACGCCCACGAACAGGAGGGCGTAGAAGAGCACACCTATATTATAAGGAGTGCCGAGGGTGTTGACGAAGAATATCTCGAAATATCCGGCCACCTCGATGAATCCCGGCACAAGTCCGTAGAGTATCAGAGCCACTATGGCGGCGGCGATGGCCAGGGCTATGAGCGAACCCTTGGCGTTGGTGTCCCTGAACTTGCGGTAATAGATCACCAGCACAATGGCGGGGATACACAGCAGGTTGAGCAGGTGCACGGCTATGGAGACGCCTATCACGTAGGCGATCAGCACCAGGTAACGGTCGGCATGGGGCATGTCGGCGCGGTTCTCCCATTTGAGGATCAGCCAGAACACCAGGGCGGTGCAGAACGAGGAGAAGGCGTAGACCTCACCCTCCACTGCCGAGAACCAGAAGGTGTCGCTCCAGGTATATGCCAGGGCGCCGCAAATACCCGAGCCGAAGATGGCCACCATCTTGGCCGGGGAGATCTCCGTGGCGTCGTCGCGCACGATCAGGCGCTTTACGAGATGCGTGATTGTCCAGAACAGGAGGAGTATCGTGCCGGCCGAAAGGAGGGCCGACATGGAGTTGACCATCAGGGCGGCCTTCGACATATCGCCGCCGGCGAAGTTCACGAAGAAACGCGCCGCGAGCATGAAGATGGGGTTGCCCGGCGGGTGCCCGACTTCAAGTTTGGTACCCTGTGCGATGAATTCGGGGCAGTCCCAGAAGCTGGCCGTAGGTTCCACGGTCAGCAGATAGGTCACCGCCGCGACCAGGAAGCAAAACCATCCCAGCGAATTGTTTATGATGTTGTATTTTTTCATGTTCACACCTTTTCAATCTGCAAAATTAATTTAACGCTCCGGCCCCCGCAAATTTTTATGTTTTTTTTTGATTGAGAGGCATCCGCTGCCGAGGCCGGAGAGTCGAAGCGTGAATCATATATAAGAATTATAAGAATTATAAGAGTTATAAGACTTATAAAACTTATAAATCGTATGGGAGATGTCAGAGATGTTTTTTCAAAAAAACGGCGGGAAAATTTGGAGGTTTGAAAAAAAGCCGTACCTTTGCAGTGTTGTACACAACTACAACACTAAAACATCATATTTCTTAACCCTTTCCCCACCCTCCCATTATGCCGGAACCTGTTATCGTCTGCCTCCTTACAATCCTGGTCATCATATTAATCTGACGCAAACACCACTCATGATAAAGATAAACGACATATCGTTCAGCTACCCCCACGGCCTCCGGGCGCTCCAGAGCGCCACAGGGATACTCGAGCCGGGGATACACCTGCTCTTAGGCGAGAACGGAGCAGGAAAGACCACCCTGCTCAAAGTAATGGCCGGGCTGCTCAACCCCTCGGAGGGTAAGGTGCTCATTGACGGGAAGCCGGTCAGCGGCCATTCCCCCGAAGTGATGCGGTCGCTCTTCTTCCTCCCGGAGACGATGGAGATACCCTTCGCCACATTCGACGAACTGGCACGCTACCACTCGCCGATGTACCCGTTTTTCTCCGGCGAGGATTTCGCACAGAATCTGCAGGACTTCGGCATCAACCCCTCCACCCGACTGGCCGACTGCTCGCTCGGCACACGGCGCAAAGGACTGATAGCCTACGCCCTGGCCCTCCACACCCCGCTGTTGCTGATGGACGAACCGGCCAACGGGCTCGACATAAACTCCAAGAAAGCCATGCGCGCCATGATGGCGCGCTGCGTGGCACCCGAACAGACTGTGGTGGTGTCGACCCACAACATCGGCGACCTAATGGAGCTTTACGACGGGCTGATGCTCCTCCACGGAGGCAAACTCGAGGTGTGTCTGCCCACCTACACCCTGGCGTGCCGTCTGGAGTGCGTGGCCGCTTCCGAGCCGATACCCGACGCACTGTACTGGGAGATGTCGGCCGGACGTTATCTCTCGCTGATGCCAAACCCCTCGGGCGAACCGGCATCTCTGGACTACAGCCTCCTCTACTCGGCCCTGATGTCGACAGCCGCTCCGCAGGTCCTTGCCGCGGCCAACCGCACAGACCATCTTTCACACCCCGTTAAAAAAGTACACGAATCATGACAGAACTGACCTCATCATACACCGGGGATTCCGCACAGGCACCACTGCCGCGCTTCTCCTGGCGGCGCATCATGCAGCTCGCCGCCCTCTACCGCCGCCCCCTGCGCGCGCAATGGCTCATCTACGCCATCGCCATCCCCGCCATATATCTCGGCATGGTGTTCCTGCCCGACCTCAAACCGCTGTTCACCATCCTGGTCTCCCTCCTCACCCTGGGTGCGCCGCTGGTGTTCTGCCGCCGCGACAACACCCTGATCCGCATGGCGCCCGTCACCGGAGCCGAACGAATGACGTTCTACATGGTCTATACGTTCATCTTCGTGCCGGTAGTTCTCGAGATCTATTTCACCCTCCTGCAGGGGATAGGTTCCCTGATCTCCCCTGCCGGGATGGTGCATACCGGAATCTTCGACCTACAGGCACGCGCCCTCGAGGCCGACCTGTCGATGCACGATGCGGTGCTGCTCTTCGCCGGCTCCTACTGCATATCGTTTCTGGTGATCGGCATGATCCTTTACGGCGCGCTCTTCGGCCGCAATCCGGTGAAAGCCGCCATTCTCTACGGCGCGGGCACATACGCGGCCGTAATGGTGGTGGTAATCATCTATTCGATAGTGCTCGGTTTCATGGCCGCACAGAGCCTCCCTGCCGACATCGATCCATACCAGGCGGGTTTCCAGGCGGGCAACAAGTTCGTTGCCAACATGCCGGCGATGATGCTCAACATCGGGGTGACGACCCTGGGCCTCTTCGTGATATTGTGTGTTAAAATGTACCGCCGACTCCGCTGACACAATTATGGATTTCGCCAACGACAAACCGATCTACCGACAGATCGTGGATTTCTGTTACGCCCGTATCCTGGCGCGCGAATGGCCCCCGGGTGAGCGCATCCCCTCGGTGCGCGAGCTGGCCGTGACGCTCCAGGTCAAC
>URZG01000264.1 GCA_900552325.1 uncultured Porphyromonadaceae bacterium
TCCCGAAGGGATTATTACCGGTTGTTTCGTCTCATCGCCATAACATTCGGCAAACATCCATCTCTGGTAGCGGTCGTAATAAAGATGGAACGACGGAGCCATCCAGGCTATAAGGGGCGACGCATATTCCGGAATGAAATCAATAAAAACAACTCCGTCAGAAGAATCGCGATAATCGGATACCAGACCGGAATATTGTTCTCGGTATCTCCACGCATATACGTCACACACCGTCAGTTTTATTAACGTCACCGCAAGGAGCAGCGCTCCGGCGACCTTAACTGTTTTTCCCACACGTTTCACACTGATGGCCGCCATATATCCGATAAGGACCACTGATGCGAATTCGCACCACCACCCGGCTCTCGGAGCGCGCACACTTGCAAGGTGTATGGCTAAAGACATCAATGCACTGACAACCATTATAATTACGAGCGGGGAGGACAGAACCTTGTGGAGTTCCTTCTTTAAAACAAGAATAAAACAGGAGATCAGCAATAACAAGAATACCGGATGTAGCATCATTACGGCAACACACTGTGACAATAGCGATCCGGAGCCGCCTATGCGCGCCAAAGCCGCAGGCGAAGCAAGAACCCATATTATCCCAGTTATCAGACCGGCAAGGAGGCTGACGACATAATAATTCCGGTATTCGGAGCGGAATATCAGCAATACTATTATTCCGGATAATAATGGCACGCCGAATCCTTCGTGCCACCCTCCGGCAACTGTTCCGACGAGAAAAAAGGCGATTATATACTGCCGGCATTTTTTTAGTTCAGTCGAGAACAGAACCAGATATATCGCCAGCATGGAAATTCCGGTAGAGATCAGATAATTGAACTGATAACACTGCTGGTACAGATAATCGTACCATGGCAGCGCGAGACCGCACAATGAAATTACTGAAACGACTGTAAGAAATCCCGTTCTCCGATGACTGAAACGCGCTATAAGCCTATAGGCCAGCAATAACGCGCCCCCGAAAACACAGGCTGCAAATAAAGAACCTATCCAGCGGGGAAGCAACAGGGAGAAAGAGAACGCCACATTCGACAAGCGGCCATTATCGCACAGATAATGGTTCACAACCGTATTGCAAGCCGCTGCCAACCCTGATGCACCTTCCTGACGAGCCGCATATATATCCTGATAATACCACAGGTCATCGGCAAAAGGGGGCATAACGATAAATCCCGCAGCAAGCAGCAGAACAAAAATAATATTGACCGCCACATAAAAGCGGTGTGTGCCTCTCATGCCTTTCATTCAGGTTCTCACTTCTGAAACCGTTCTTTAAGTTCATCCAATTCCTGCGATGCGAGTTCCCATACGCTCATGGCTGTCTCAAGATCGCGGTTGCGTGTGCTGTGGAGAGTAAATATATCATTCTCAATATCACCGGCAGCTATTTTGGCCTCAATAGCGGCTATATCTTCCTCAATAGCGGCAATCTGTGCTTCAGCTTCTTCTACTTTTTTGGCAGCCCGACGGAGCATCTTGTCCCGTTCGCGTTGTTCTGCATAAGTAAGACGAGGAGGTGCGATCGTTTTTTCCTTTGACACCTCGGTATGGGTTTCAGTCCGGCTCGAGGCAGGCGTTGCCGCGATTTTCGGATTCTTGCGTTCCAGTTCCTGAAGGTTTGCCAGCTTCTTCTTCTCAAGAAACTCATATATACCTCCGAGACACTCCCGTACTTTCCCGCCACCGAACTCATACACCTTTTCCACAAGTCCGTCCAGAAACTCGCGGTCATGGCTCACGACAATAACGGTTCCGTCGAAATTCTTTATGGCCTGTTTTAGGATATCTTTGGTCCTCATATCGAGGTGATTGGTAGGCTCGTCGAGAATCAGGAGATTGACCGGCTCCAGAAGCAGACGGATCATTGCAAGACGTGTCTTTTCGCCGCCTGACAGCACTTTGACCTTTTTATCGGACGCCTCACCGCCGAACATGAAAGCCCCGAGAATATCGCGTATCTTCGTGCGAATATCTCCTACGGCTACTCTGTCGATTGTATCGAATACCGTAAGCGATTCATCAAGAAGCTGCGCCTGATTCTGGGCGAAGTAGCCGATCTTCACATTATGACCGATCTTTAGCGAACCTGTAAATGGTATCTCGCCCATTATACATTTCACAAGTGTGGACTTTCCCTCGCCGTTCTTCCCCACGAAAGCGACTTTTTCGCCCCTCTTGATGGTGAATGTGGCTCCCGAAAACACATTGTGGTCGCCATAGTTTTTTCCTACACTATCGGCTATTACCGGATAATCGCCGGAACGCGGAGCCGGGGGGAAACGCAGACTGAGATGCGAGGTGTCGACCTCGTCGACTTCAATGCGTTCTATCTTTGCCAGCTGCTTCATACGGCTCTGCACCTGTACGGCTTTTGTAGCCTTATAGCGGAAACGTTCGATGAACGCCTCTGTATCGGCAATCTCTTTCTGCTGATTCTGATAGGCCCTCATCTGCTGTTCGACACGCTCCTTGCGCAATTCCACGAACTTGGAGTAATTCACCGAATAATCATAGATCTTGCCGCATGAAATCTCTATGGTGCGGTTGGTGACATTGTCGATAAACGCGCGGTCATGGCTGACAAGCACCACTGCTCCGGCCTTCTGTACGAGAAATTGTTCAAGCCACTGGATGGACTCTATATCAAGGTGATTGGTAGGCTCGTCAAGGAGAAGCACATCGGGACGGGTGAGAAGGAGTTTGGCAAGTTCTATACGCATACGCCATCCCCCCGAAAACTCAGCCGTCATACGTCCGAAATCCTCGCGCACGAATCCGAGACCGAGAAGTGTCTTTTCCATTTCAGCCTCGAAATTCTCGCTCTGCTCCATAACCAGCCGTTCGGTAAGATCCGATACCTGTTCTATGAGAGAACGGTAGGATTCCGATTCATAATCTTCACGAGTAGCCAGTTCGTTATTCATCCGTTCTAGACGCCGCTTCATTTCATCCACATGGCTGTAAGCCTTACGCACCTCTTCTATCACCGTCGCGGTATCGGTAAGCTTCA
>URZG01000265.1 GCA_900552325.1 uncultured Porphyromonadaceae bacterium
GACTGGAACTTCATGGGCAACCCGCTGCCCGAGGAGCCGGTGGAGGCGCGTCCGCTCCCGATCCCCTCGCCGATGGGTATGCAGCTCATCGCCGGAGGCCCCACCAGCCGGTGGATGAACATGACGCTCATTTTCCAGAAAGCCATCTCCAACGCCCGGCGGTGCGTATGGCTCCAGACCCCCTACTTCCTCCCCTCCGAAGGCCTCCTCCACGCACTGCAAATGTGCGCCCTGGCGCGGCTCGACGTGCGCCTGATGCTGCCGCGGCGCTCCGACAGCGACATGCTCCGCTGGGCTTCTTTCAGCTACATCTCCGAGTGCCTGCGCGCCGGCGTGAAAGTCTACCTCTACGAGCCGGGGATGCTCCACTCCAAAGCCATCATCATCGACGACGACCTCGCCACTGTGGGTTCGTGCAACTTCGACTTCCGGTCGTTCGAGCACAACTTCGAGGCCAACATGCTCGTCTACTCCCGGTCGTTCAACCGGCGCCTTAAAGAGATTTTCCTGCGCGACCAGTCGCAGTCGCTGCGTGTGCAGCCCGCCACCTGGCATAAACGCCCGCTGCTCGAGCGCGGCATGGAGTCGTTCATGCGCCTCTTCGCCCCGATCCTCTGAAACACGCACCTGTCACCCCAAAGAAACTGCCCCCTATCGAATAAACTGCCATCCACCACGATGAAAGCCCTTTTCTACGCCATAACAGCCGCCATCCTCCTCACCCTCTGCGCCTGCCGCCGCGATGCCGCGGCACTGGAGCGCATGGCCCACGCCGAAGCCATAATGCACACCCACCCCGACTCCGCCCTGGCAATAGTCAGCGCCATCCCCGACTCCACCCTGCACTCCCCCTCGGCCCGCGCCCTCCACGCCCTCCTCCTCACTCAGGCCCGCGACAAAAACTACATCGACCTGACCGATGACTCACTTATCGTATCAGCGCTCAATTATTATTCCCCGTCACCGAGGGAAATATCTCTCAATAATTTCACACATATAATAAAGGAGACTCTTTTCCCCGACAAACATCACATGATGCTTGCCCGGTTTTATTACGCCAGAATATTGAAGAACAAAGGAGAAAAAACAGCGGCGATAGCACAATACCGTAAAGCCGAATATGAAAGTATCGAACTCCGCGACACATTTTATATAAGTCAGATTTACGGTGACCTTGCCATCCTTTACGGAGAAGTATTCTGCGCCAAAGAGCAACTGTTCTATGCTCAAAAAGCTTATGAAATCCTGAAACCCTGGAATCATCCAGATTACACTGTGTGGGGACAAATAGAAGTGGCAAGAGCCCTGATCAACAACTATCGCCATAGCGAGGCCATACCCCTGCTTGACTCAATCAAGGCGCAGAGACAACTTCTCGCCGAGGACTCGAATCTCTTTAGTGAAATGTTAAGTGAATTGTCCATCTGTCACTATTCTTTAAGGAATAACGATTCCGCATACGTGCTTCTAAACGAGCTCAAGAGTCGATTCCCATCAGAATATACTTTGCAACTTGCCAACAATCATCTTCATACAGCCATCCAGACGGGCCATAAAAAAGAAGCGGACTCTATTTTAAATTATATTCTCGCCGACACGGCAGGATTTACTCCTAATTATATATACGAGAACGAGGGGAATTTCAAACAGGCATATCTGGCAACAAGGAGAGAAGCAATGCGCGACTGGGAATGGTTCCGTACCAATATGTTGCAGGAATTAACCATAACCGATACCGAATATCACATAAACGAGCTAAACAAAAAAGACAAAGAGGCGGCAACTTTAAGATTCTGGCTCATAGTCGGAACCGTAATCGTACTATCCGGTATTATCCTACTCCTGCTTATCCTGAAAAAAAGGAAAGAGAGGAATCAGAAAGCTATAAATGCACTCATAAACAGAGCGCAATTACTGATTGAGGAAATCAACTCCCTAAAAACGTCGAACAGTGCTCTTGGGGGAAGTTTAAATAAATTATTCGGTGAACGCTTCAAAACGATCGACTCCCTCCTCGCCATATATTCCGCTCATAAAGGCACAAAAATTGAGCGGAAGAAAATCTATGAGGAGGTTGACCGGCTTTTGAACTCATTTGAAAGTTCTGAAATCAACAAACGTCTTATTGAATCGGTCGACCTTTACTTTGACGGTATGGCCAGCAAGTTTAAAGAAGATTTCCCAGACTTGAAAGAGGATGATTATATGTTGTTCCTCTATCTTGTGTGCGGATTTTCCAATTATTCCATAATGTTGCTTCTCGATGTAACCATGCCCACCGTGTATTCACGAAAGAAGAGAGTCAAGGCCAAAATTGTAGCCTCTCAGCCTGAACTCGCTGAAAAATATCTCTCTTTCTTTTAATAACCATCTACAATACAAGCCTTTACACAACCACCTCAGCACAACCAATATATAAATTACTGATTTACAGGATATTGAACCCATTTGCCTAATTTTAAAATTCTACATTCAGGCAACACACTGAAATACTGTTATTTAATAACACCAAATGCCTAACGTTTTTTAACCCGAAATTTGGCCGTCGCAGAATTTAGGTCGTAAATTTGCGATATGGAAATAAGCAAGAATTTACGAATTTTATGTGTGATGGCAATGGGATTGACAATCAGCTCTCCCTCTATATTTGCCGATGACACACCTCCTCCCAGTGGAGAATTGAAACCTGGAAGTGGACAAAAGAAGCGCATCCCGTCAATGGAGCGCATCTACTATTATTACGACGGTACGCAACTGGAGTTTGAGCCCAACTTCGAGTACTCGGCTCTTTACGTGACTGTGGAAGATGAAAACACACATCGCGTATGGACCGGCACCGCAACGCCCGACGCTCCCACTGTCACAGCTCCCGATGTTCCCGGCTCATACGTCATCACCACGGTGACCGACCAGGGCAAGGAGATATCGAAGTTGCACCTGACCAGCATCTTCGATAAGTTCTTCCGCGAGGACAGCTCCCGCGGGCAGGAGAACGG
>URZG01000266.1 GCA_900552325.1 uncultured Porphyromonadaceae bacterium
CGGAGTGTGGTGGGAGATGATCGGCGGCGGCAAGGCATGGTCCTACACTGACGATATCCCCTCGATCAAACTCGACAAGGTGGATTACTCCAAGGCGCGCCCCCACGGCAACCATCCGGCCAACAACGAGAATGTGAGGAAGTACATCGACTTCGCCGCCGAACATGGTTTCGACCAAGTGCTCGTGGAGGGATGGAACATAGGCTGGGAGGACTGGTTCGGCAAATCGAAGGATTACGTTTTCGATTTCCAGACCCCTTACCCTGACTTCGACATCGACGCCCTCAACAGCTATGCCCGTGAGAAAGGCGTGAAACTGATGATGCACCACGAGACTTCGGGCTCGGTGCGCAACTACGAGCGCCACATGGCCGACGCATACCGCCTGATGGAGAAATACGGTTACAATGCCGTCAAGAGCGGCTATGTGGGCAACATCATCCCCCGTGGCGAGCACCACTACGGCCAGTGGCTCAACAACCACTATCTCTACGCCGTGACCGAGGCCGCCAAACACAAGATCATGGTGAACGCCCACGAAGCTACCCGTCCCACCGGTCTGTGCCGCACCTACCCCAACCTTATCGGCAACGAGTCGGCGCGCGGTTCGGAGTACGAGGCTTTCGCCGGCAACAAACCGTCGCATACCACCGTGTTGCCCTTTACACGTCTGCAGGGCGGCCCGATGGACTATACCCCCGGTCTGTTCGAGATGGATATGAAGAAGGTCAACCCCACCAGCGCCGGACATGTGAACTCCACCCTGGCGCGTCAGCTGGCTCTCTACGTCACGATGTACTCCCCCCTACAGATGGCCGCCGACACCCCCGAGACCTACAGCCGCTTCATGGACGCCTTCCAGTTCATCAAGGATGTGGCCGTGGACTGGGACGAGAGCCGCTATCTCGAGGCCGAGCCCGGCCGGTATATCGTGGCGGCCCGCAAGGCTAAAGGTACCGACGACTGGTTCGTGGGCTGCACCGCTTCCGAGCACGGACATGAGTCGGTGGTGCCCCTCGATTTCCTTGACAAAGGACGCAAATACGAGGCTGTGATCTACGCCGACGCCCCGGGCGCCCATTATCTCACCAACCCGCAGGCCTACACCATCACCCGCAAGAAGGTGGACGCACGCACAAAACTCAAGATGAAAGCGGCTCCCGGCGGAGGATATGCCATATCCATCCGTCCGCTCGACTGACCGCTATAATTCCGGATATCCGCTCCGGAGGCCCCGGGTGTCTGCGCGCTGTTCCTGACGTTTCGCTCCGCGAAGCCGCCGCACGCCCCGGGTGCCTCCCCGGCGGGAGCCGTTAAAATCAGACCTGAATCATACACATAAATAAAAAACAAACATCATGAAAAAATTTACTCTCGCACTCTCACTCCTCACTCTGGCAGCCTCCGCCTCCGCAGCCAACCTTTACATCATCGGCGACGCTACCCCCTACGGATGGAGCACTGACGATGCCACCGCCCTCCTCTCCACCCCCGAAGCGCCTGCTGTATATACCGGCACGATCTACCTCACGGCCGACCAGAACTTCAAGTTCATGACCGTGCCCGACTGGGGCAACCTCGAATACGGCTCAGCTCCTGATGCCACTCTCGTCGACGGCGAGATCACACTTGCTTCCGGCACCGACGATAGCGGATACGGTCAGATCCGTGTTCCCGAGGCCGCAAACTACCTCATCACCGTCGACACCGAGAATCTCAAGGCCACTATCGTGAAATCGGCCTACCAGGAGTCTGAGATCAAACTCTGCTCCCTCTTCATGGTTGGCAGCGCCACCGAAGGCGAATGGAGCGTTGACAACGGCACTCCCCTCTATCAGGACGCCGAGGCTCCCTACAAGTATTCCGCCGCCAATCTGGCGCTCAAGGAGGGAGCCTTCAAGATCGCCACAGTGATCAAGGGCGGCGGTTCCTTCGATCAGAAATATTTCTACTTCCGTTCGGCCGACGATGACGCCAAAATGGTTCTCAACCAGGACGGCGACCTCCAGTGGAACATCGCCGAGGCTGCCGACTATGATGTGACCGCCAACACCCTTACCGGCGACATCACCGTCGCCAAGTCCGCTTCATCGGCTATCTCGACAGTGGAGGCCATGGATAATGCCGTTGCGGAATACTTCACCCTCGACGGCGTGAAAGTGGCATCCCCCTCGGCCGGCATCTACATCTGCCGCCGCGGCTCCGCAGTCAGCAAGGTGATCGTACGCTGACCGCTATCTTACAGGACACAAAACTCTATCAGAAAGAGATTATCAGATATATAATTTCAGGTAAAGTAAGAAGATAGAATCGCAAGGCCGGGGCTCCCGTGAGGGGAGTTCCGGCTTTCTTAGTCTTAATACGATATGTTAAAGTGTGGGTGGTAAACAATATTTAACAGATGTGGCCGTTTTGTGAATAAGTGTAACCTTTTAATTGTAAGTATAATATGAAACCGAATAAATGGATTGCGGGTATCCTCGCATTGCTGGCGCCGGTGTGCGCGGCAGCGGCAGGGGAAGCTCCTGATGATGGTGACCGGAAGGTGATATGGGGTGTGCGTGCGGCGCTTGACCTCAATATCCCGGGCGACTGGCACGGCGACGGGGGAAGCGTGAAGATGTATCGCAGCGGTTTCGGCGCCACCTTGGGTGCGGTGGCAAACATATCGCTGTCGCAAGGTTTCTATCTGGAGCCGGGGGTGTCGTTATTCTACGATACCTATTCCTACGACGGCCTGACTATATCGGGTGCGTCCGGCAATGAGATTCATGATCCGGGGCTGTACAAGTTCGGCGTAAGGGTGCCGGTGGTGGCCGGCTATGATTTCCGTATCGCCGACAAGCTGGATATGACCGTTTATACCGGACCGGAACTGAGCTGCTCTTTCGTGGGGAAAGTGAAGCTCAACGACAGCCAGAAGGAGGTCATCGGCGATGATTTC
>URZG01000267.1 GCA_900552325.1 uncultured Porphyromonadaceae bacterium
CGCGCATTATGCAGATGTTCGTAGGCTTGAAGCCGCTTTTGAAGTAGGGGCCTACGGGGGTGACGAGGATGATGAAGCAATATTCATCGGCCGGTTTTACACCTACCCTGGCGGTCATGCCGACTTCTACGGGACGGATGTAGAGCGATGCTCCGGAACCGTAGGGGGGGATGAACCGCTCGTTGAGTTTCACGGCCATCTCAACCATTTCCATGAATTTCTCGTCGGTGATGGGTTCCATCATGATGCCGCGGGCTGATTCCTGGATGCGGCGGCAGTTCTCCATCGGACGGAAAACGCGCACCTTTCCGTCTTTACCGCGGAAGGCTTTAAGCCCTTCGAATATCTCCTGGCCGTAATGGAGGCAGGTGGCGGCGATGTGCATCTCGATGGTCTCGGAGGAGGAAATCTCGATTTCGCCCCACTTTCCGTTGCGGTAGTAGCAACGTACGTTGTAGTCGGTTGGAACGTACCCGAATCCGAGCGAGCTCCAGTCTATCTGGGTGTTGTTCATCTTTACAAGGTGTTATCTTTTATTGAGGACTGAAGGGCTGCCCGGCTCAGGATGGCCGGGCAGTCCTCCCTATTCGGACGCAAAATTAATGATTTATTTTTCTTCGGGGTAATTTTTCGCTGAAATTTTCTTAAATACTCTTCATCTGACTATCTCATGGCGTTTTCGGGTAGCCATGAAGTATAAACTATTACCCTTTGCCGGCTGCAACGGCTGATTTTGCTGTCCGACGTGAGGTTTTTTATTCGTTGACGGTGTCGAGAGGGTGGAAGGGGAGATCCCAGGCTTCGGCCACTGCGGGATAAACAACTTTCCCGGCCACAATGTTGACTCCTTGCTCGAGTGCCTTGTCTTCGGCGCAGGCTTTACGCCATCCTTTGTCGGCTAGACGCAGAGCGTATGGAAGTGTGGCGTTGGTAAGGGCGAGTGTGGAGGTGAAGGGCACGGCCCCGGGGATATTGGCTACGGCGTAATGCACGATACCTTCCTCTGTATAGATGGGGTTGGAATGGGTTGTGGGTACGGAGGTCTCGAAGCATCCGCCCTGATCAATGGCGACGTCGACCAGAAGGGAGCCGGGACGCATCAGCTTGAGCATATCTCGGGTGATGAGTTTCGGAGCTTTGGCGCCGGGGATAAGTACGGAGCCTACAACGAGGTCGGTTGTCGGCAGCTCGGCCTCGATGTTATGGCGTGAGGAATAAAGGGTCTTTACGTTTTTAGGCATCACTTCGGCCACATGGCGCAGGGTGGGTAGTGAGATGTCGGTAATCGTGACGTCGGCGCCGAGACCGGCGGCCATGAGGGCGGCGTTGCGGCCTACCACGCCCGCACCGAGAATCAGCACTTTGGCCGGTTTTACGCCGGGAACTCCTCCCAGCAGTATTCCGCGGCCTCCCTGCGGTTTTTCAAGGAATCGGCAACCTTCCTGGATAGACATGCGTCCGGCCACTTCACTCATGGGGATGAGCAGCGGCAGCGAACCGTTGGCGAGTTTCACGGTTTCGTAGGCGATGCATACGGCCCCTGAGCGCAGCATTGCTTCGGTGAGCTCGCGGTCGGAGGCGAAATGGAAGTAGGTGAAGAGCACCTGGTCACGGCGTATCAGGTGATATTCGGGCTTGATCGGTTCCTTGACTTTGATGATCATCTCGGCAATCCCGTAGACATCTTCTATTGTAGGGAGGATCTTGGCGCCAACGGCCTCGTATTCGGCATCGCTGAAACCGGTGCCTTCTCCGGCGGTTGCCTGCACGTAGACCTGATGGCCGTGGGCGATGAGTTCTTTCGCTCCGGCGGGGGTGAGCCCTACGCGGTTCTCGTTGTTCTTAATCTCTTTGGGTACTCCGATAATCATGCTGGTGTTAGGTTTTAAGGTAAAACTTGGAGTTTGAACAACCATTTTAACCCCCTTTCGGAAGTTTTAATGAGTTTGTTATCTCACGGGGCATTGTGTTAAATTGTTATTATTCCGCACCGGCTTCATATCCTTAGCCTCTATAAGCCGTAGCGGATTTTAATTAAGGCATTTCAGCGCCGTGACTTAGAACAATGCAAATATAATACTGATTTTTTGAAAATTATTCATTTTTGCAGGTCTATTTTTTATGTTTTACGGCACTGTTTTTTGCTATTGTCGGAAAGAGTCTCTGTGCGGCCTGTTTTGAGGTTGTGCGGGGTTGGCGTTTTTTTTAGTAACTTTGTGTTGGTTTTTATAGTAGAATAGTCGGTATAAACTGCTTTGATGCGCCGGAGAGGGTGTCTCACGTCTTGCGCGCAACGAAAAGCCATGTACGACTGACCGTAGGTAACCGAGAATCGTTTTGTAAATGAATAAGTATTTCAGGCATATTCCGGCAGGGATTTTTTCTGCGCTTGTTGTGTGTGCGATCCTGTATCTGACTCTGGCGCCTCAGCCATTGCCGGAGACGGAGGATATATCGTTCTTCGGATTTGATAAGGTAGGGCACTTTTTTATGTTCGGCGGTCTCTGTTTCGCGGTGACTTTCGATATGTGTCTTGCCCGCTGTCGTTCCGGCAGGCCCGGACAATCCGGGCGTTCCATGCTTATGTGGGCTGTGGCCGGTGGTGCGATCGTTTTCGGCGGCGTGATAGAGCTGCTCCAGATGTGGATGGCTCTCGGCCGTACGGCTGAATGGGCCGATTTTGTAGCGGATATACTTGGGGTGCTGTTGTTCGCATACGTATCGCCATTTATCGTCCCTTATATAATAAGGTGTAAAAAGTGTGGCGGGGATTAATTGCTGAAGTTCGCCCGAAAACATTTTGTATTTTCGTCGGAAAGCGTTAACTTTGCATCATAAATAAAGGGTATGCCGTTGTGTGAATCCTTTGAAAAGCCGCAATAGCTCAGTCGGTAGAGCATTTCATTCGTAACGAAAAGGTCGTGGGT
>URZG01000268.1 GCA_900552325.1 uncultured Porphyromonadaceae bacterium
ATCTCTTTAAGATTGTTTAAATGATGTAAATAGGGATGTTGAATAAATTTCATTAACTTTGCAGTTTCAGATACTGTTCAATTCCATTTATGACAAATAACGAAAACAAGGATACACAAACAGCCGCCCTTCTGGGGCTGCGTGAAATGATAATCGAGGGAATTTATGACCGGAAAGGACGGGAGATAACAGTGGTAGACCTGTCGGCGATCGAATCCACTCCGGCTTCGGAATTCATCATCTGCCAGGGCACTTCTTCCCAGCATGTGGCGTCGGTCGCCGACTCGGTGCGCGATTATATGCTGGAACATGCCGGAGTGAAGCCTTTCAACTACGACGGTTACCGTAACGCGCAGTGGATAGTGATCGACTACGGCCAGACTCTGGTTCACGTATTCACTCCCGAAGCGCGGCAGCTATATAATCTCGAGGAGCTGTGGAGCGACGCCGTGATCACGGAGATCCCGCCCCTTGATTGACTCTATATGTCTCTCCGGTGATATGAACCAACTACCAAACCATTAATCTTCTAAGGTTAAGCTATGCCTGACATTCTGCCTAAAAACAATAACAGCAACAAGAAGAAGCCTCAGATAAAGTTCAGCCTCTATTGGATGTACGCCTTTATTCTGCTGGCGCTCTTCGGCATGTTGTATTTTGACGACAATTCGGTTTCGGATAAGGTCAACTACACTGACTTTCAGGCCTACGTCACCGACTCCGTAGTGGTGCGCAACCACGGTATCACGAAAATCACTGTCGACAAGAAATCAAACAAGGCTATCGCCCAGCTTTCCGACTCTCTGGCTCACAAGGTGTTCAAGAACAACAGGATACAGGATGGCGCCGATGCCACGATCTATACGGTTATCCCGGGCACCGACGCTTTCTCCCGCCAGATCGACGAATGGAAGGCCGACGGCACATACACCGGGCCGGTAGTATATGAAGAAGGGAGCGACTTCTCCTCCTTCCTGTGGACTTTCGGCCCGATCCTCCTCCTTATCGGTTTCTGGATTTTCCTGATGCGCCGCATGACAAACCGCGACGGCGGTGCCGGCGGAGTGTTCTCCGTAGGAAAATCCAAGGCTCAGATGTTCGACAAGGACGGTCCTGTGAAAGTGACTTTCCAGGATGTAGCCGGTCTTTCCGAGGCGAAGCAGGAGATAGAGGAGATCGTGGAATTCCTGAAGAATCCCCAGCGCTACACCAACCTCGGCGGCAAGATTCCCAAGGGTGCCCTCCTCGTAGGCCCTCCCGGTACCGGTAAAACCCTCCTTGCCAAGGCTGTGGCCGGCGAGGCCAACGTGCCGTTCTTCTCGATGTCGGGTTCCGACTTCGTGGAGATGTTCGTGGGTGTCGGCGCGTCGCGTGTGCGCGATCTTTTCCAGAAAGCGAAGGAGAAAGCCCCGTGTATCGTTTTTATCGACGAGATCGACGCCGTGGGACGTGCCCGCGGCAAGAATCCCAACATGGGTGCCAATGACGAGCGCGAGAATACCCTCAACCAGCTTCTCACGGAGATGGACGGCTTCGGCACCAATTCCGGTGTGATCATACTGGCGGCGACCAACCGCGCCGATATCCTCGATAAGGCCCTTCTCCGTGCCGGACGTTTCGACCGACAGATATATGTGGAGCTTCCCGAGCTCAACGACCGCGTGGAGATTTTCAAGGTGCATCTCAAGAATATTAAGATCGATGAGAGTGTGGATGTCGACCTGCTCGCCCGTCAGACTCCCGGATTCTCGGGTGCCGATATAGCCAATGTCTGCAACGAGGCCGCCCTTATCGCTGCCCGTCACAACAAGGACAAGGTGCAGCGTCAGGATTTCATCGACGCCGTTGACCGCATCATCGGCGGTCTGGAGAAGCGTTCAAAGATCACCACCCGCGAGGAGAAGCAGGCTATCGCGTGCCATGAGGCCGGCCATGCCACAGTGTCGTGGAACCTCCAGTACGCCAACCCCCTGATCAAAGTCACCATCGTGCCGCGCGGCAAGGCTCTCGGCGCCGCCTGGTATCTCCCCGAAGAGCGCCAGATCACCCCTGCCCAGGCTCTTCTCGACGAGATGTGCGCCACTCTCGGCGGTCGTGCCGCCGAGGAACTTTTCCTTGGCCGTATATCCACCGGAGCCGCCAATGACCTGGAGCGCGTCACCAAGCAGGCCTATGCCATGGTCGTCTATTACGGAATGAGCGACAATCTGCCCAACATATCGTACTACGACTCCACCGGGCAGGCATACGGTTTCACCAAACCTTACAGCGAGGATCGCGCCCGGATGATCGACGAGGAGGTGTCACGCATCGTCACCGAACAGTACGAACGCGCCAAGTCAATACTCCGTCAGTATGCCGAGGGGCACAACAAACTTGCCGAGGTTCTTTACACCCGTGAGGTTATTTTCACCGAGGATGTGGAGAAGATCTTCGGCAAGCGTCGATGGACATCGCGTACCGACGAGATTCTCGCAGCGCAGCAGGCGGCCGAAAAGGCTGACGCCGCAGCCGATAAGGATGACAATGCGGTTCCGACCAATATCGAGATCGAGGCTACCTCGGTTGAGATCGCCTCGGCTGATTCCACTACGGAATCCGGTAGACCGGTACCGCCTCCGACCATACCTCCTGTGCCCGGCTCGTTGAAAAAGGCCGATGACTCGGATGTATCTTCTGATGCCGGTGCTGCCCAAAGTGCTGGCAGTAAAGAGGAAGGCGACCGATAACCCCATCCTATACATGGAAATCCGCAGCTTGAAATAGTGCGATTTACAAAATTCCGTGAAAAAAGTGCCCGAAAAATTTTGTCGTTTGCAAAATAACCCCTAACTTTGCACTCGCAATTCGGATGATAGCGGTCATCAACGATGAATTGCAAGGCTCGGCTCGCTAGCTCAACTGAATAGAGCATCTGACTAC
>URZG01000269.1 GCA_900552325.1 uncultured Porphyromonadaceae bacterium
TATACCCAGTATTCGCCTGCGCGGTGCTCCACCGGTTCCCTCACGTTGCCGGAAAACGTCACGTCGTTGGCAAGCACCTCCACCTTCACCAAAGCGCAGGGCTCGCCGTTGAGGTCGAGGCGTTCATACTTCTTGCCCGAGAGGTCCATCATATCAAGCTCCACGCGCTTCACCGTGGCCTCCTGCGCCGCGCCGCACACGGCCACTGACATCATAGCTATCAGAAATATATATCGTTTAAAAAGAGTAATCATAATGTGTAATCGGTTTATCTTCGCAAATATACGCATTTTCAGCAAAATGAGAAAGAATGATTTTCATCCTGCGCAAGATTTTCGCGGATTCAACGTATAAACGGATTTCAGTTCTGGTGCCAGAGGCGCATTACGCATTTAGCGCAATCGAACTCCAGCCGGAGGCGATGGTTCCCGGTGGTTATGTACAAGGGGGTGGGGAGGGAGCTCCCGCCGGGAGTCTTGAGGCAGGCGCCCAATTCGCGGCGCAGACAATAGCGACATTCCATGACACGAGTCTCGGGTTCGCGTGCTGGTTTGCCGGTTTCGATAGCCGGAGGTGTGGATGTGGCTCCGAGTTTACGATAGAAACGCGCCGCCAGCCGGTTGGAGATATTGTCGTGGCGCGTCAGCTCGCGGTCAAGAGCCGGAAGTTTTTGAGGGTGTACCCGGGTGTCGCGGCGCATTACGGCTTCTGCCCCTTTCTCCAGAGCGGCGATGGCATCGCGGCGCAGGCGTGTGAGCAGTGAGGCCGGTACGAATATCCGGCCGAGGCGGTCATCTATGCCGGTAACATGGTAGTCGGTATCGCCGGTTTTCTCCAGTGTGCGCCGCCGGGCATCCTCCTGGGGCGAACGCGCTTCATCGTGCGCAGTGGCGAGAGTCACGGTCACGGCAGGACCATATTCCGGTTCGGCATCGAGAGCTATCCCCCAGGGCAACGGGCGCAGTGTGAAGCGTAGCGAGAGTGTCCGTCTGGCTGTATTCCCCTGCATGGCGGCATTGAAAGCGGTGTCGTTGTTGCGGTACAGTCGTGTGCCGGGTGCGAGACGTATTTCCGACGAAAGGAAGAGGCGGTTCCCGTCGGCACGGTTGACACGAAACCCTTCAAACGCGCCTCCGGCATCGAAGTAACTGAGACCGTCGCCATTGTTTATCTTGCGGTCAAGGCGTGCCTCGATCTCTTTTCCACGGCAGCGTGTCACTTCTCCGACCGGCTCGCCGATCCATTTCGGAGTGCCGAACTGAGCCATCTCCCCTTTGCCGGGACGGCGGGTGAGGAAATAGGGTGTGAAACCGCGGTTGAAACTTTTGGCGAGATCGGGAGTGAAGGTTACGTCAGACCTGCCGAAGGATGACCGGCGGTATCTTTCGGGCTGTGCGTCGATTATCGAGTCAAGTGCACGCCGGTATGCCGATACGATGTTTTTCACGTAGGAGGTGTCTTTCAGTCGTCCCTCTATTTTGAAAGAGGAGGCTCCGGCCTCGAGCAGTTCGGACAGTTGTGCGCTCCGGTTCATGTCGCGGAGCGAGAGGAGATGGCGGCCGCGCAGCAATTTGTTGCCGGAGGCGTCCTCCAGATCGTATTTCAGACGGCAGATCTGGGCACATTCGCCACGGTTGGCGCTACGCCCGGTCATGACCCACGACGCCTGGCAGTCGCCGCTGTAGCTGACGCACAGCGCGCCGTGCACGAATACTTCGAGAGGCGCGTCGACTGCCTCGCTGACACGACGGATCTCGTCAGCGGAGAGTTCCCGGGCAAGGACTATCTGCGAGAAGCCGCAATCCTGCAGGAAGCGTGCTTTTTCCGGGGTGCGTGTGTCGCATTGAGTGGAAGCATGCAGCGGTATGGGGGGCAGATCCATCTCGAGGAGTGCCATATCCTGTACGATGAGGGCGTCCACTCCGGCGTGCCACAGATCGGTGACGAGCCGGCGTACCTCCTCCGTCTCGTTATCATAGACGATGGTGTTTACCGTGACATAAACCTTTGCGCCGAAGCGGTGGGCGTAGCGGCATACACGCTCTATATCGGCCACGGAGTTGGCGGCCGACTGGCGCGCGCCGTGGCTGGAGGCTCCGATATATACGGCATCGGCTCCGTGGCGTATGGCTTCGATGGCGGTGTCGGCGTCGCGGGCCGGGGCCAGCAGTTCTATGGCGCGAGGTTCCGGAAGGGTGGATCGTTTCATCGTCGGAAAGTATTCGTGTCAGTTGCAGTCGCACGGCACGAAATGATGGGTGCCGTGACATTCGTGGATATTATGGTCAACGATAATGTGGCGCGAGGCCATCGACTCTATGCGGCTCATCTGGTGAGAGACGAGGATGATGGTGGTGTTGTCGCGCAACGAGGTCAGAATTTCATAGAGGCGTTCCTCGAAGTAGCTGTCGAGATAACTCAGCGGTTCGTCGAGAATCAGCACACGGGGATTGCTGACGAGCGCGCGGCCCAGGAGGGCACGCTGCAGCTGGCCGCCGGAGAGGGCGCCGATAGGATTGTCGGCATGGTCGCACAGCTCGGTGAGACGGAGCATATCATCGACCCGTTGCCCGGCTGACGGTGATTTCCCTCCCCCCTCGCACATCAGCCCGGAGGCGATGACCTCCCGCACTGATATAGGGAAGCGCGAGTCGATCATATTCTTCTGGGGAAGGTAACCGATATGCAGGTTTTTGGCTGTGGCGTCGCCGTCGAGGTATTCCACTTTTCCGGCGGTGGGCTTCACGAGTTTGAGCATCAGCCGCAGAAGGGTGGTCTTACCACAGCCGGAGGGCCCCAGCAGAGTGAAAAAAGAACCGGGCTTAATGTCCAGCGACAGATCTGGAATAACGGTGTTGTTGCCATACTTTTTCACAGCATGGTCGAT
>URZG01000270.1 GCA_900552325.1 uncultured Porphyromonadaceae bacterium
TACCTCAACCTCGGCTCCACAGCCCAGGCCAAGGAGCGCTACCGCAAGGTGATCAGGCTCTATCCCACCTCCGAGGAGGCCCGCGCCGCAGCCGACGACCTCAAGCACATAGCCGCCGACGAGGGCACACTTGCGGATTACTCCTCGTTCCTCGCCTCGGTGCCCGACGCGCCGAAACTCTCCGAGGGTGAGGCTGTCGCCCTCCTGCTGGAGAGCGCGGAGAAAGCCGCCGCCGAGGGGCGCACCGCCGACGCCCTGGCCCGCGCCACCGAGATCGCCGAAACTTATCCCGACTCACCTGAATCGGTGAAAGCCCTGGCTATCAAGGCTCAGGCCGAGGCTGACAGTGGCATGGAGCCGCGCGCTTTCGAGACCTACACGCTCATGGCCGAAAAAGCCTCCAGCGCCGCCGACATCAACACCGCCCGTCAGGGTATCATGGAGTCAGGTGTGCGTCTGGGGTATTACGACAAGGCCATCGAGGCCGCCGACGGGCTGCTCGCCTCATCGGCCATCGGGGCCGACGTCCGTGAGCAGGCACAGTTCACCAAAGCGCTCGCCCTGGCCAAACAGGACAAGGGCGCCGAAGCCATCAGAATCTGGAACACCCTCGCCTCCGATCCCGAGAGTCTTTACGGCGCCATGAGCCTCTACCATTTGGCACAGGCGCAGTTCGACCTCCGCCGCACCGCCGAGGCCGAGAAATCGGTAAACCGCCTCATCGACGCCAATCCGCCACACGACTACTGGCTTGCCCGCGGGTTCATCCTCCTGAGCGATATCCGTGCCGCCGAAGGAAACAACTTCGAGGCCGCGGAATATCTCCGTTCGCTGCGCGAGAATTATCCCGGAAAGGAGGAGGATATCTTCCGTATGATCGACACCCGTCTGGAAAAACTCAAATAACCACCAATGAATATTCGGATGAAAACAACATATAAAGCCCTCCTCCCCGCGCTGGTGCTCCTCCCCGTGGCCGCCACGGCACAGGAGCAGCTCACCAAGGAGATAGATGTGGAGCGCGAGATCGTGCCGGAACTGCGTGCGGCCTCGCGTATGGAGGTGTTCCCCGCCACTGTGCGCCCTACGATGAAAACCGTGCGGCTTACTCCCGGCGAACTTACCTCCCCGGCTGACTATCAGCCCCTGTCGCTCCGCTACGAACCCGCTTCGGCAGGTGCCGCGGCGCCGCTGACCCCCTACCGCGGATATGTCGACGCCGGATATTTCCCCGTCGGCGACTTCGGCGTGGCCGCCGGCTTCGCCGCCGTGGCCCGCGAGAACACCACCCTCAACATCTGGGCAAATCTCAACCGCCGCCAGTACGACGACAAAAGGGGGAACTCTCCCGACAACACCAACAGTCCTTTTGACTACAAAGTGTTCGATGTCGCAGCCGGAGTGGATTTCGCCCACCGCTTCTCGCCAAAGGGAAAGCTCGGCATATCCACCGACTTTTCATATTCCTCATTCAACAAGGCGCTGATACATTGGATTGACTATTTCACATACGAAGACCCGGCACAGGATGTCTTACGCTGGAACCTCGACGCCGACTGGCAAGGAGCCGCCGACAACGGTCTGGTATATTCCATAGGGGCCTACTGTGGGATATTCAATTTCTCGAAAGCGCTGCCCGAAACAATGGGCATAGACGATTTATGGTTCTTGTCAGATAATGACTCTCCTCAGCGCCAGACCACATTCGGCGCCCGTGTCGGGGCCAGACTCCCTATTAATGCCTCGTCGGATTTCGGCATGGATATCCACACTGACTGGCAACGCCTTAAAGTGGTGTGGAATATACATGAGTACTTTAATTATGGAGAGCAATGGATGGTAGATTGGTCAATAGCGCCGAAGACATTCAGCGTCAACTCTTTCACGCCTTATTATAACTTCCGCAACGAAAAATTTGACATCCATGCCGGCGTGCGCCTCGACCTTATGACAGGCAACTCCACGGATTTCAGGCTCGCGCCCGATGTGAAACTGGCATATAATCCCGCGGCACAGTTCGGTATCTGGCTTAAAGCCACGGGTGGAGGAAAACTCAACTATCTGGAATCGATTTATGCCCTGAGCCGATATATGCTCCCCTCGGTGACTGTGCGGTCTACATCCGACCTGAAACTTGACAGCGAGTTTGGTTTGCGGGTGGGGCCTTTCAAGGGGATAGCCCTCCAGGGAGGCGTGGCCTATGCCAACGCCCACGACTGGCTGGTACCGGTGCATGACCGCATTTTCGAGTCCAATAACCTGCACGCCTTCAAGGTGTTCGTGGGGCTGACGGCCGCATGGCGCGACTATGTGAGCCTCACGGCGCGATATGACCGCCGTCTGGGTGACGGTCCGGACAATTTCTGGTATGCCTGGCGCGACGATACCCGTTCGGCGGTATCGGCCTCGCTGACCATCCGACCGTTCTCACCGCTGGAGATCACTGCCGGCTACACGGGCCGCTTCGAGCGTTACCACGGCGACATATCCACCCTCTCGGCCGGTGCCACCTACCGTATCACCGCCCCGCTGAGTGTTTTCGCCAGGTTCGACAACATCCTCAACCGCACGCAGTACGATGTGGTGGGCTTCCAGACCCCGGGGTTCAACGGCCTCTTCGGCGTGGAATATAAATTCTGACACTAAGCACCATGCACAGAAATATCGACCCGACGCCACGCCCCCTGCTGCTGCGCGAGACCGCCGAGATAGCCCTGACGGAGGTGAAGCGCTTTGTGGAGCCGCGTCTGAGTTCCGACTTCAATCTCCGGCGCGTATCGGCGCCCCTCTGTCTTCCCGTGGGAAGCGGCCTCAATGGCCCGGAGGAGCCGGTAAGATTCCGTCTCGGAGGTTCGGGGCAGGAGATGGAGATT
>URZG01000271.1 GCA_900552325.1 uncultured Porphyromonadaceae bacterium
AATTTCCTCGAGGTTGAGGTGTGAGGCTTCCGCGAGATACCTGTCAAGCTCCCCGGGGGAGATGTTGTGCCCCACGAAGGCATCCTTGACGCCGAGGCAGAAGGTATCGACAAGGAAGCAGCCCATCACCACGTTGCCGCTGGGGCGGCGGCGCGTCACGAAGATGTGTGCCAGGCCGGCTTCCTGCCAGTCGGGGTTGACGTAGCAGGCACCGAGGGGGAGGGTGCGGGCCACGGTGCGTATATATTTTTCGGGCGATATGGCGGCGAAACCCGCGGGCGCCGGCGCTTTTTTCTTCTTTTTAGCCATCAGAATTCGGAGAAGAGGGTGGGTTTTATGACGATTCCGACGCGGAACTGGGAGTGATATTTCTTGTAGTCAAGCAGTCCCTCGCCGTAGCCGTTGTAGTATTGCGCGAAAAGATACTGGTTTGACTTGGTGGAGAAGCGGTAGGCCACCTCGAGGGTGGTGTTGTAGTCGAAGAAGTTGCCCCATCGTTTTACGAGGTTGACGGAGCACTGCAGCTTGCGGTTGGCCGTCTGGAAGGTCCAGCCGGTCTGGAAGATACCGCAGTAGCGGAGGATGTCGGGATTCTCCTTTCCGTCGATGATGGGGATCCAGAATTTGGCAAATACCACGAAGTTGGGGTCGACCATCACCGATCCGCCGAGCGAGATCTTGTTCCAGGAGCGTGACCAGATGGAGTCGCGGCCGTTGCTCTCGTGCTCGAGGGTGAGGGAGAGTTTGCCCACAAACCGACCTTTGACGAAGATGGGCTTGGTGAGTCCGATGCCGGGGTTGAAGTTGAGGTCGGTCATGGGCATGGAGTTCTGCAGGACGTTCCAGAACACCTTCTGGGAATAGTAGAGGTAGAGGTATGTGCCCCAGGGGAGGGTGTTTTTTGTGAGTTTCTGTGCGATGGAGATCTGAAACTTCACATTGGTGTTGGACTTGGTGGGCTTCTGTCCGATCGGAGGACCGAAGATGAAGTAGTTGTCCTTGTACAGGCCGAAATAATAGTGCTTGTCGGCGAAGACCTGCTGGAGCGAGTCGGCCGAAAGGGTCTCCGCAGGCAGGTCGATGATCTGGGCCCCGGCCCGGAGGGAGGGGTACAGCGCGGCGACGAGTAATATTATAAGCAGTCGTATCGGTTTCATCGGGGGCAAAGTTACGGCTTTCTGCGTGAAAAGCGTTAACTTTGCAGAAAAATTAGAAACGATAGAGGTATGAACGACCAGATTACACTCCTTTTTGACCTGGGCGGCGTGATAATGGATATCCGCCGGGAGAACGCCGTGGCGGCTCTCGAGGCGCTGGGGATGAAGGAGGCGAACGATTTTTTAGGTGAATACGGGCAGAAAGGGCCGTTTCTCGCCCTGGAGAAGGGGGAGGTGACGCCTGAGGAGTTCCGCGCGCAGGTGCGGCCGATGCTGCGGCCCGGAGTGACCGACGCCGAGATCGACGCAGCCTTCGACCGTTTCCTCACCGGGATACCTATGGAGCGGCTGCGCGCCCTGGAGCGGCTGCACCGCACGCGGCGGATATACATGCTGTCGAACACCAACGCCATAATGTGGCGCGGAAAGATCGCGGAGGAGTTCCGCAAGGACGGCCACGACATGGGGTATTATTTCGACGGTTGGGTGCCGTCGTTCGAGGTTCATGCCTACAAGCCCGACGCGGAGATATTCCGCATCGCCCGGGAGCGTTTCGGTCTGGCTCCGGAGCGCACTCTCTTCCTCGACGACTCGGAGGCGAACTGCCGCGCGGCCGCGGCCCTTGGGTTCCGCACGGCGCACGTGCGCCCCGGCACGGAGTTCATGGATTATATCGAAGCGGCGGAGTAACCGCCTGACATACGCAAGATTATCGCAACAAAAGAGACTCATAACGATGGATGCGGGCGCCGTATCGCCGCCGTGGGGATGTTCGACGGCGTGCACACGGGTCACCGCTACCTCCTGGAGCAGCTGCGCCGGGAGGGGGAACGCCGCGGCCTGGAGCCGATGGCGGTGACTTTCGCCAACCATCCCTTGGAGGTGGTGTGCCCGGAGAGGGCGCCGCTGCTGCTGACGTCGCCTGAGGAGAAAACGGCCCTGATCCGCGCGGAGGGGATAGAACGGGTGGTGTGCCTGCCGTTCGACGAAGAGCTGCGCGGCACGTCGGCCGGGGATTTCCTGCGGCTGCTGCGTGAGCGCTACGGCGTGGCGGCGATGCTGATGGGGTTCAACAACCGCTTCGGGCATGATGCACCGCGCGATTTCGGGGCTTACAGCGCGTTGGGCGCGGCGCAGGGGGTGGAGATAGTACCGGCGCCGGAATACAGGACGGAGGGGACGGAGGGGACGGCGGTGGCGCCGTCGTCGACGGCGATACGCACGGCTCTGGCGGAGGGGCGCCCGGAGGATGCCGCGGCGATGCTGGGGCGCCCGTACGCGCTGACGGGACGTGTGGTGCACGGGCGCCAGCTGGGGCGCCGTCTGGGGTTCCCTACGGCGAATGTGGAGGTGGCGCCGTGGCGCCGTCTGCCGCAGACGGGGGTATATGCGGCGCGCTGCGGCGGGTACCCTGCGATGGTGAACATCGGGCGTCGCCCGACGGTGGACGCGCCGGAGGCGCCCCTGTCGGTTGAGGCGCATATCATAGGGCTCCCGGAGGGTACGGACCTTTATGGCCGGGAGGTGACGCTGGAGTTCACGAGGCGTCTGCGCGGGGAGTGCCGTTTCGCGTCGGTGGAGGAGCTGGCGGCACAGCTGCGCGCCGACCGTGAGAACGCGCTGAAAGGTCAGGGGTAAGAGTAGCCATATTGTAGCGGGTGTGGTAACTATTCAGCCAAAGCAAAAGTCATAAAGAGTCGCCTCGTCTTAT
>URZG01000272.1 GCA_900552325.1 uncultured Porphyromonadaceae bacterium
CGGCACAGGCAAAAAATTGAAAGAGGTAGAAGGCGGCCGCAAGCCCCGTTAGTGCGCCTACGGCGGCAAACACCCCTGTCGTGACGCTCTCGCCAAGCCATTTGTAGAGCAGAATCCCCTCAGCCACACACATCATGCCCAGCAGAAGCAGTAGGGTGCGTGTCTCGTTCGAGGTGGTGTCGTCGAAAGCGTTGCCTCGCCGGCGCACCGACCACAGGCGCTGGGGAAGAGCGCGGAAAAGGCGCCGTATATGCCCCATGCTGAGCCCTGTGAGCACGAACACTCCCACCAGAAGGGACAGCACTCCGGGATTGTCGGCCACGTTCTCGCGGCGAACCGGCGCATCCACCCCTTTGAGCCAGCCCGGAGCGGAGGTATGGTAAAGAGCCTTATCCCGGCGCGAGAAAGGAGCCATCGCCTCGGTGCTTACCCCGAACGGAGCCGGCGCCCACGAAGCGTCCTGCGCCACGACAGTATCAGCGGGCGCCGCTATGGAATCGGGCGTCAGCGGTTGTGGCGCTGTAAGGGTGTCAGCCGTGAACTGTGGCATAACAGTCGAGGGTTAAACGGGGAGGTCAGACCGCCGGGTGCAGCTTGCGGTATTCGTCGCGGATGGTATCGACCACGTTTATGATGTAGTCGCCGGTCTTTTCGAGGGTAGCGACTATATCCATGTAATAGATACCCGACTGGTATTCGTAATGGCGGTCGTTGATATTCTCCACGTTTCCGGTGCGCAGCTGATTGCGCAGATTGTTGATCTCCCGTTCGCGGTTATAGGACGTTATGATGTCGTGCTCGTTCTGCGTCTCGGGAGTCTCAAGCAGGCGCAGCATGTTATCCATTGCCTTGTCGACATACTCGAACATCACGTCGATATTCCTGTAGATCTCATCGTTGAACGTGGCGTTGCCCTCCTGTTTGCGCAGCAGGATCTTACCCACTCCGAGACAGCAGTCGGCGATCGACTCTATCTCCGAGTCGATGGAAAGCATGGAGGCGATGCGGCGCTTGGACTCGTTGGAGAGGCGTCCCTCGGCACAGCGGTTCAGATAGTTGGCGATCTCCAGCTCCATGCGGTCGGAGATCTCTTCGTATTTCTCAAGCCGCGAATAACGCTGGTTGAAGTCGTCGGAGCCGTCGCGGGCATGAACAAGCTCGCGGGCCATCGGGAGCATCCTTGCCACACGTTCGGCGAAAACATACATCTCCTTTTCCGCCTGGGCGATATTGAGCTCGGAGGCGGAGAGTATGCCCGAGGAGATGAACTTGAGCTGGAACTCGTCGTCGCCGTGATGGCGCGCGGGGACCAGGAATTCCACTACCCTGACGTAAACTCCGGTCAGCCATATCATCACACCCAGATTGATAAGATTGAACACCGTGTGGAATATCGACAGACCGAACGACACGCTCACCTGCATATTGGCGATCACCGAACGGTGGTGGAGCACCACGCCGTCGTCAGTCGGAAGCGACGAGGCATAGAGCCTTTTGTATATGTCGGGGCTATTGGCTTTCAGGTCATTGACATACTGGTAGAGGGCGGCCGGATCACCCTGCCCGATCTCCTCGGTAATCCATGTGTTGAGATCCACGAAGGGGAAAAACACCGCCAGTACCCACACTGTGCCCAACACATTGAACAGCAGGTGCCCCATGGCCGTGCGTTTGGCCGCTACGTTACCGCTCATCGAAGCGAGCAGCGGAGTGATGGTTGTACCTATATTGGAGCCCAGCACCAGGGCGCAGGCGAGTTCGAAGGTTATCCACCCCTTGGAACACATGATAAGGGTGATGGCGAACATTGCGGCCGACGACTGGATGATCATCGTCACCAGGATACCTACCAAAAGGAATATCAGTACCGAGCCGAAGCCCATCGAAGCGTAATGCTGAAGGAACTCGAACATCTCCGGATTGCTCTGCAGGTCAGGCACGTATCTGGATATCATATCCAGACCCATAAAGAGGAACGCGAAGCCGATGGTGAACTCGCCTATCGACTTGGTGCGGCTCTTTTTGGCGAAAAGGAGTGGCACCGCTATACCGATCAGCGGCAGGGCGAAAGCCGAGATGTCGACCTTGAAACCGAAAAGCGCTATCACCCACGCGGTGAATGTAGTACCTACATTGGCACCGAAAATCACCGCCATCGACTGCGCCAGCGTCATAAGTCCGGCATTTACGAAGCTCACCACCATAACCGTCGACGCAGATGAACTCTGGATCAGCGCGGTGATAAAGAATCCGGTAAGAGTGCCGGTGAATCGGTTGCGTGTCATTGCCGACAAAATATTGCGCAGCCTGTCGCCCGCAGCTTTCTGCAGACCTTCACTCATTACCTTCATCCCGTAGAGGAAGAGACCTACGGCTCCAAGGAGCCCGAGAAAATCAAGTATAGAATAGTTCATCAGTGGGGAGGGAGGGAGGGGGACGTTTTCCGGCTCCCGGTCCGGCTGTAAAGTTACAAAAACATTTCCTAATTAACCTAAGCAGTTGTTAAAAAATCAATGACATGCAAATCCGGAGGGCCATACGGGGGCGTCAATCCGCGTGAAAATAGTGGCAACCCGCACCGTAATAACCCGCGGAGACCGATATTTGAAAAAATCTGGTGACAGAATACTCCGTTTTGACTAACTTTGTATCCGGAAAACCATATATGAATCACCCACAACCACATATAGCACATTCTTGTAGCCGGGCCCTGAAAGCCACGGTGGCGTTCGCCCTGGCGGTGTGTGCGACTATCCCCGGCTACGTGCTGATAAAGTATGGTATCCACTTTTCCGACGAACCGTACCAGATCCTCAATGCCATGGACTA
>URZG01000273.1 GCA_900552325.1 uncultured Porphyromonadaceae bacterium
TCACTCCCTGGACCAAGGAAGGCTACGCCTACTCGCGTGTCGGAGTCGAGTTGCACTTCCCCTTCATGCTGTCGGCATCGACCACCATCTACGGTCTTACATTCCTCGAAGCCGGTAACGCATGGACCGATGTCAAGAGCTTCTCGCCCTTCGACCTCAAGCGCAGTGCCGGTGCCGGTGTGCGCATCTATCTGCCTATGGTGGGTATGATGGGTATCGACTGGGCCTACGGTTTCGACAAGGTCAACGGCCAGAAAGGCGGCTCGCACTTCCACTTCATCCTCGGCCAGGAATTCTGATCCGAACCTGAATGTTAAACCTTTTCGCCGCTTGTTTGTCTTTAATAATAAAAGCATTGACAATGAAAAAGATATTTCTCTCGCTGGCCTTCGCGGTGATATGCACCCTGGCCGCTTCGGCGCAGAAGTTCGCGCTCATAGACATGGAGTACATCCTCAAGAACGTGCCCTCCTACGAGATGGCCAACGAGCAGCTCAACCAGCTCTCGCAGCGCTGGCAGAAAGAGGTAGAGGCCGTCAGCAAGGAGGCCGACCAGATGTACAAGCAGTACATCTCCGACAAGGTATTCCTCACCGAAGAGCAGGTAAAGAAACGCGAGGAAGAGATCGTGGCAAAGGAGAAACAGGCCACCGAGCTCCGCTACAAATATTTCGGCCCGGAGGGTGAACTCTACAAAAAACGCCAGACCCTGATGAAACCCATTCAGGACGACATCTACAACGCCGTGAAGAAACTCTCCGAAGAACGCGGTTACCAGGCCATCTTCGACCGCGCCTCCTCGGCCAACATCATCTACGCCTCGCCGCGTATCGACGTCTCCAACGAGGTGCTGGCCAAACTCGGCTACGCAAACTGACGTAATCCTCAGTCACCACCTTACACAGATAATAGAATATTCTAAAACTATCACCTATAAACAACATGATTAAGAAAATCCTTCTGGCGCTCGTTATGGCATTGCCTTTTTGCGCCTGGGCCCAGGCCCCAAAATTCGGTGTCGTTGACGTGCAGTCGGTAATGCAGGATATGCCCGAGCTTAAAGATGTAGAGGCTAAAATAGCCGAGGCATCGAAAACCTACGAGACCGAATTCGCGAAAATACAGGAAGAGATCCAGAAAAAATACACCGAACTCCAGAACCTCGACCAGGATCCCAGCGCCCTTCAGGCCATCAAGGAGCGCCGCATGAGCGAAATGCAGGAACTCACCCAGAAAGGGGAACAGTTCGCTCAGACCGCTCAGCAGGATCTCCAGCGCCAGCACGCACAGCTGATGCAGCCCATCCAGGAGAAAGTAGTCAACGCCATCAAGGCCGTAGGTACCGAAGGCGGTTACACCATGATTTTCCCTGAAGGTTCAACACTCTTCAACGCCGCATCTGTGGTCGACGCCACCGGCGCCGTGCGCACCAAGCTCGGCCTCCCCGCCGCTGCCGCAAAATAAGAAACACCTGTTGAATGACAGTACTAAAAACCGCGTTTGCAAAAGCGCGGTTTTTTTTGTATTTTTGCAGGAAGGTACGGCCGCGTTTCATCGCGGCTGAAAATCACCCGGCCAAATACACCGCACATGAAGAACGAGGAAGAACTTCTTGACAATCAGAATACCGACAAAACCGACAATATCACACCCCCGGCAGACAAACCGGAGGAAGCCGTAGCCAACGCCGCAGACAACAATCCGGAACCCAGCGAAGAGGAGACCGGCGCGACTGCCGAAGACAGCAGGGACGAGATTCTTGACGAGGTGGAGGAGGAAGCCGAAGCCGTGCTCCCCGCCGCCCCCGGCAGCGAAACAGCACGCCTGCGCCTGGGCGGCATGTACCGCTCCTGGTTTCTGGACTACGCCTCATACGTGATCCTGGAGCGCGCCGTGCCGCATATCGACGACGGACTCAAACCCGTGCAGCGCCGCATACTCCATGCCATGAAAGTGCTCGACGACGGCCGCTACAACAAGGTCGCCAATATCGTCGGCCACACGATGCAGTACCACCCGCACGGCGACGCCTCCATCAAGGACGCCCTCGTGCAGTTAGGGCAGAAGGAACTTCTGGTGGACTGCCAGGGGAACTGGGGCAATATACTGACCGGCGACGATGCCGCCGCCGGCCGTTACATAGAGGCACGCCTCAGTCAATTCGCCCTCGACACCCTCTACAACCCCAAGATCACCGACTGGACCCCTTCGTATGACGGCCGTAACCGTGAGCCGGTGACGCTGCCGGTAAAATTCCCGCTCCTTCTATTCCAGGGGGTAGAGGGTATCGCGGTAGGACTTTCATCCAAAATACTGCCACATAACTTCAACGAGATACTCCAGGGCTGCGTGGCCTCGCTGCGCGACGAGGAGTTCACAATCTATCCCGACTTCCCTACCGGCGGATTCATCGACGTGAACCGCTACAACGACGGCGAGCGCGGAGGGGTGGTGAAAGTACGCGCTAAAATCGAGAAACTCGACAACAAGACGCTCGCCATCACGGAGATCCCGTTCGGCAAGACCACACGTGCCGTAATCGACTCCATACTCAAAGCCTTTGAAAAGGGTAAAATAAAGATCCGCAAGGTCGACGACAACACCGCCGAGACGGCCATGATTCTCGTTCACCTGCAGCCCGGCACCTCCTCCGACAAGGCCATCGACGCCCTCTATGCATTTACCGACTGCGAGGTGGCCATCTCGCCCAACTGCTGCGTGATTCGCGACAACAAGCCCTGCTTCCTCACCGTCAGCGAACTCGTGCGCCACAGCGCCGCACGCACCCGCGAGCTGCTGCGCCGCGAGCTGCAGATACGCCTTGACGA
>URZG01000274.1 GCA_900552325.1 uncultured Porphyromonadaceae bacterium
AGGAATCCCTTCTTGCCGTTGTTGTCGGGGGTGAGCCACGACTTGAACACCAAAGTGGTGTCGTTGAGGTTGAGGTGCATCGTGGAATAGTCCACGCAGGCGGCCTCATGGATGTTGAGGTAGACGCCGTCGTCGGTCTTCAGCTGCAGGGAGGTCTGCACTGCCGTAGGGGAGAAAGTTGTGGAGGACGCCTGGTTCTCGCTCTGTTTCACGGCTGCGGGCATCTCCTTGCGTATATCCTTCAGACGCGAGCGGGTATAGAGGTATTCCTGGGTGTCGTAGTCGCCGGGGATCCACCATGCGGTATGGTTGCCCGTCATGGCGAACTCGGTATCTTCCTCCTTGATGGTGAAGTAGTTGAGATTCGGCTGCGCGGGGAACTCGTAGCGGAAGCCCACACCGTCGTCATATACGCGGAATCGCACCGTCATACTGCGGTCGAACTCCGGCTGCGTGAGTTTCACGGCCAGCTCGTTGTAGTTGTTGCGGATCTCCGATTCCTCGCCCCATACCGGTTTCCAGGTTTCGTCGAAGGAGGCGGTCTCCGTGGCCGTCACCTCGAAACCGCGCGAAAGCTGGAGAGCGTCGCCCGTGGCCTTGGCCGCGGCTTTGGTGAAGTCGTTGCGTCCCGACTCATAGTCGAGAGTCAGTCCCAAACGCGAGGGAGCCACAACCTGCTTCCCCTTGAAATCGATACTGTAGGAGGGAACACCCCCTTTGAGAAGATCGAATTTAAGCACGACCTCTCCGTCGGGCGATGCCATCTTTATCACTTCGGCCTGAGCCGCCACCGAGAGGGAGGCTCCGGCCAGTATTGCCAATAACAGTCTGTTCATTGCAAGATATGAGATAAAAAGCTGTCAGAAAAGTTTTTCATTTGCCACAGGTGTGTTTCCCGCAGCAGGCAGGCGCGAACACCTTATATTCGCCGGCCTTGAGCGATACGGGGAGAACGGCCTTGGCGCCGGAGGCGAAGATGTCGACGAGACCTTCAACCGCAGGTGCGTCGTCGGTGAACACCACCTCTTCCGTATCCTTGCCGAGATTTACGGCCACTACGACACGGTTGTCGCCGAGAACACGCTCGAACACGTAGATATCCTTGCCGGCAGTGGGATAGCGGAGCATCTTCGACCCTTCTGGATTGCCGGCGGCGAGAGCGGGATTGTTGTGTTTGAGGCTGTTGAGAGTCTTATAGAATGTGAAGTATTCGTTACGCGGCTCCCAAGCGGGGGCTTTATCCTTCTCGAAGAACTCGAAAGCGCGGTTCATGCCGGTCTCCTGGCCGGTGTAGATCAGCGGCATGCCGGGCAGAGTGTAGCTCAGCACGGCGAAAGCCTGCGAGAGATTGCCGAGGCGCTCGAATTCGGTACCCTCCCACGAGTTGAGATCGTGGTTGGTGATCATGTTCATCTCGTAGGTGTCGGCGGGATAATCGGCAGCCTGGGCGTTGAGAAGCGAGTCGATCGCCACGGCATATTTTACCGGGAAGCGGCGCGGCTCCGTCTGGCCCTCACGGGCATTGACGAATGTGTATTGCCCCTGGGTGGCGGCGATTTCGGAGAAGAGGTCCTTCATGGGCCAGTTGTAGGCCATATCGAAGCCCTCGGCATGGAGTTCGGGCTTGGCCGACTCTGCGAGCATGAAAAGTTCGGGCTGCACGGCGGCAAGCTGCGGGCGAGCCTCGTTCCAGAAGTCGGTTGGAACCTCACCGGCCACATCGCAGCGGAAGCCGTCGATGCCGGCCTCGGTGAGCCAGAATTTGAGGGCGTCGATCATTCCGGCACGCATGGAGGGATTGGAATAGTCGAACTTGTAGACGTCGGTCCAGTCGTATGGGCCGTACATCTCCCCTTTTTCGTTGCGCACATACCAGTCGGGGTGCTGCTCCACCCAGGCGTTGTCGCAACCGGAATGGTTGGGAACCCAGTCGATGATGACTTTCATGCCGAGGTCGTGGGCTTTCTTCACAGTCTCCTTGAAATCCTGGAGAGTGCCGAACTCGGGATTGACATCCTTGTAGTCGCGCACGGCATAGTAACTGCCGAGGGTACCTTTACGGTTTTTCTCCGAAATGGGGTGGATTGGCATGAACCAAAGGATATCCACTCCCATCTCTTTGAGACGGGGCAATTCCTTGTCGAACGCCTTGAGGGTGCCTTCGCCGGTGTACTGGCGCAGGTTCACCTCGTAGATCACTGCATTGCGGCTCCAGTCGGGATGAGCGATTTTAGTTATGGCGGCGGTGGGTACGCCTACGGGCACTGCAGCCTGGGCGATCATTCCCAGACCCATCACAGCCCCTACCCCACAGACAACTCTTCTAAGATAATTCTTCATGTTTAAGGTAGAAAATGAATGTTAAGAATATATGCTACAAATTTACGCAAAATCCCTGACATTCACAATCCGCCACAAAAAATGAAGAGACGTCATAAGCACGGGAACCATATCAAAACAGCCTGAACCCATCCCTTTGTAGGGACGCTCCGCGGAGCGTCCGAAAAAACCGGATTCAGTTATTTATGCGGACGCACCACGGAGGATACCGGCGGCAGACTGTATGCCCCGAGGGTCAGTCGTCGTAGCGGAGGAAGTTGCCCTGACGGTCGAACTTCATGTCGATACCGTTGGAGAGGGTGATCTCGTAACCGCCCCGCTCTTTGTCGACCCCTACGATACGGGTGCCGGAATGGTTCTTCTTCACATAGTTGCCTACTGCTGCGGGATAGAATGTTGCAGGCACCGACACGTTGACGTTGGTCTCCACATCCTTCCAGTTGCCCTGACGGTCGAAAGTGATTTCGGAGCCGTCGGAAAG
>URZG01000275.1 GCA_900552325.1 uncultured Porphyromonadaceae bacterium
ACTCCGCGGAGATCGGCTCATCCGCGAAAACGCACGGTTAAAAAGAAAGGCGCTTCATCTTCCAGGCGAAAGGTATGGCTTGCCGTAGTCGGCGCGATTGTCGCAGTCGCCGCGTTATTCATGTGGTACGGCAAACGGTATATCGCACGCTTTTCACCCGACGACGGGGCGGCGGCATGGGTCTACATCCCGGCCGGTGCGACAAATGAGAGTGTGCGTGATTCGCTGGTGTCGGCTCTAGGCAAGGATTTCGGAGGTGATGTGGTTTCTGTATGGAACGGCGAACCGGCTGCGGCACACGGCGCCTACAAAGTGGAGCCGGGCACACGTGCTTTCCGTGTGGCCAGGAATATGAGCCGTGGCATCCAGTCGCCGGTAAAGGTTTCGTTTAACAATATACGCACCGTAGACCAGTTGGCGCAACGGCTCTCGCGACGTATGGAATTTTCAACGGATGGTTTCCTGGCAGCGTGCGATTCTGTCGCGCATGCCCGCGGTATGAAAGCCGACACTCTCGTCACTTATATCTTCCCTGATACCTACGAGGCTTTCTGGACCGATACGCCGGCAAAACTGCTGTCGCGCCTGGAAGCGGTGCATACACGCTTCTGGACTGACAGCCGCAGAGACAAAGCTGCCTCTCTCGGTCTCACCCCGGCCACGGCCTACATACTTGCTTCGATCGTGGAGGAGGAGAGTGCCAAAGCTGACGAGCGCCCGGTAATCGGACGCCTTTATCTCAACAGGTTAAAAAAGGGGATGCCGCTCCAGGCTGATCCTACGGTAAAATTCGCGAACGGCGATTTCGCGGCGCGGCGTATCACCGGCGCGATGCTCCGCAAAGATTCTCCATACAATACTTACCGGAACAAGGGGCTTCCCCCCGGGCCTATCCGTCTGGTGGAGCCGGCCACAATCGATGGCATCCTGAATTCGGAGCCACACTCCTATATTTATATGTGTGCCAAAGCCGATTTTTCCGGGCGGCACGCTTTTGCCTCTGATTACGCGCAACATCAGCGCAACGCCGCCGCATACCATCGGGCACTTGATGCACGCGGGATCAAATAACGGATAACACAAAACTGTATAGGAATAATAAAGTTATGGCATTTGTATCGGCCTCCCGACCGAGATTCGAGATTCTCGACGGTCTACGCGGCGTTGCCGCTATTATAGTGGTGGCGTTCCATATATTTGAGGCGTATTCTCCGGGACCTGCGCTGCAGATAATCAATCACGGTTATATGGCTGTGGATTTTTTCTTCGCTCTTTCCGGTTATGTTATAGGTTATGCCTACGATGATCGCTGGAGTCGTGGTATGACGGTGGGTGGATTTATGCTTCGTAGAGTTGTGCGTCTGCATCCGATGGTGATAATGGGCGCGTTGTTCGGATTCCTTACGTTTTATCTGTCGGCAGGTGCGGTTTCCCCTGCCGTTGCTTCAACTCCTCTGCTGACTTTGTCGGTGGTATTTCTCCTCACCTGCCTGTTGGTTCCTGCCCCTTCCGGTATGGATATCCGTGGTTGGGGAGAATCGTATTCGCTCGACGGGCCTATGTGGTCGCTGATGTTCGAATATATAGGCAACTTGTTGTATGCTCTGTTCGTGCGCAGATTCCCGTGCTGGTTATTGGCGCTTTTTGTGGCGATAAGCGCCGCTTTAACCATTGATGTGGCGCTGGATATCGACCTGTTCAATATTCTTGAGGCTCGCAGTTATCATATCTATACAATTATCGGGGGATGGTCGCTTAACGCTGATCAGCTGTATATAGGGTCCGTGAGATTGCTTTATCCGTTTTTCTGCGGACTGTTGGTCTACCGTCTGGGGCTTAGAATAAAGCTCCGCGGGGCGTTCCTTTGGTGTTCGGCGGGTGTGGTGGCTCTTCTGTCGCTTCCTCGTATAGGGTATGGTGACACAGCATGGCACAACGGTCTTTACGAGGCAGTGGCCATATTGGTGTTGTTCCCGGTAATCGTTATGGCCGGAGCCGGGAGTAAGATCCGGGGCCCCCGTCAGATAGCATTGTGCCGTTGGCTCGGAGCGGTTTCTTATCCCCTTTATCTGATTCATTATCCATTGATATACCTTTATTTTGACTGGCAGCGCGAGCATGCGTCGCTTCCGTTGCAGATACATGTATTCACCGGAGTGTCAGTGCTTCTTCTCTCGGTGGCTCTGGCATGGGGCGTGCTACGTCTTTATGACATACCTGTTCGCCGCTTTCTTACATCGGCGTGGCTTAAAAAAACTGAAATCGGCAGGAGGGGGCAGTAGCTGTCTTGGCAGCTTCGGCGGAATTTAGTACCTTTGCAGGTTAACCGCCCGCAGCCCTGCGGGCTTGCTCTCCGATTTATGGATTACAGATTATCTTCCGCATACAAACCCACCGGCGATCAGCCGGAAGCCATCGCGCAACTGGTGGAGGGGGTGAAGGCCGGACTCCCCGCGCAGACTCTTCTGGGCGTCACGGGGTCGGGCAAGACTTTCACTATGGCCAACGTGATCGAGCAGGTCAAGCGACCTACGCTCATACTCAGCCACAACAAAACCCTCGCCGCGCAGCTCTACAGCGAGTTCAAGCAGTTCTTCCCCGAGAATTCGGTGCAGTATTTCGTGTCCTACTATGACTATTATCAGCCGGAGGCATACATACCTTCGGTCGACAAATACATTGAGAAGGACCTGATGATCAACGATGAGATCGAGAAACTGCGTCTCCCCCCC
>URZG01000276.1 GCA_900552325.1 uncultured Porphyromonadaceae bacterium
CCTTTCTCAGAGGAGATCCAGATGGTGGCTGCGGATGCCAGTTCGGCATTCTCGGTAGCGGCGCGCGACACAACTTTCACGTCGGTGCTTACTTTTGTGTGGAGATAGATGCGACCCTCGCCGGAGCGGTCGAAGCCCATGTCGTCGGAGCAGCCGGTGAACACGGCGCCGGCGGCAAGGAGGGCAACACCTGATAATATTTTGTTTTTCATTGTTGTACCTCCTTATTTTTTGTTGAACTTAAGAGTGGTCGTCGCGGTGTTGCCGGCATTGTCGGTAACCGTGATGATGAAGTTGCTGTAGCCGGCGCCAAGGTCTTTGAGCAGAGGTATGAAAGAGGTGATGTCAAACGATACCTCCTTTGCATCCTTCACTTCGTCGCCGATAGGGAAGCCCATCTTTTTGAGAGTGGCCGACATGTTGGGATTCGAGGGATTGACGGGATTGACAAGGTCGAATTCCGATAGGAGTCCCATACTGCCGAGTTCTTCGGGAGGAAGAACCTGCGAGTCGATTTTCACCATCATCTTCGCTATGCCGTCGGCTGCCTTGACAGTGAGGTCGGCTGTGCCGCCATTGGCAATAAAGTCATCGATGTCGGTTACAGCGCTGAGGTCGCCGAGCGAAGATTCAAATGTGATGGCATCGCCGACGGGTGGCTGGGGATCATCGGGCCCGACGGGTTTGTTAGGATCATCGCCTTCCTGGCCCGGACGGTCGGAGGGGTCGAGAATCTCTTCCTCGAAGGGAACGTCGGCGGTGAGGTCCTCACCGATCACTTCGGTGCTGACGTTGATGCCGTCAGTGGGATCGATGCCGCCCGAGGGTGTCGGAGGCTCGTTGGGGTTGGTCTTCAGACCGAAGGTAATGATGCGGTGCTGACCGGCGGCAACGTCGGTCACTGCCTTGGTGAATTTCTCCTCGGTGCCCGACACGGTGCCGGTGAAGGCTACCGAGAGGGTCACGAGGCCGTCGACAGCGGCGAAGTAGCCCGAGCGGGTTTCGGAGGGGGTGTAGGTCAACGACTGTGCGCCTTCGGAGCGGACCACAACCTTGAGGTCGCCGGCGGAGGCTTTCACCAGGTCGTCGGTGAATTTTACCGTCACGCGGATATTGGCCAGGGTGCATTTCACCACGGCCACGTCGGTGATTTCATTGGCCTTGATTGAGAAAGCCTGCTCGCCGCGGAACCAGGGGGCATCCCAGGCGGCGGTGACGGGCTCCTCGCCGGAGGCTACTTTCACCGTATAGCTCCCTTCTTCAAAAGTGGGGAGTTCTGGCATCTGCGAGTAGGTCCACTGCTTGACGGGTTCGCCGTTGGCGTCGACTACAGTAACGAGATAGTTCGAGAGATCTACCACGGCGCGCGAGCGGGCTCCCTTAGTGGTGCCGGCGGCGTCGTTGATGATTTTTTCGGCGTTGCTCACCTCCACGGCGATAGAGGCGGTGTTGAGCTTCCCTTCCTTGCCGCCCTGTATCTGGGGTTCATAGGAGTCGCAGGAAGCCACACCTGTCAGCATTGCTGCCGAAGCGAGTATGGAAAATATCTTGGTTTTCATATTCTTTGGTGCGGAGGTTTAATAATGAAGTTGTATATCATCTACATAGAGTTCAGACCCTACATACTCACCGCCGGAGATGTTTTTTACCCCGGGGCAATGCCAGTTTTTAGTGTCTTCGGAATTCCAGACAGCTGTATTATTCGAAGATTTGAATATAAGACTGATTTTGGCAGCTTTTTGGGCATCCGCTACGTAGGTGAGAGGTATTTTTATCTCGGTGTAATCAGCACACTCAGTCAGATTTCTTTCGGCAGATGCAATTTCTGTCCCTGCCTTGTCGAATACTTTTACTTCAACCCACCCGTAATCTCCGTTACCTGATGTAACTACATCATAATGGTAGTAGAATGAGAGGGAAGAGGGACGTGAACCGAAGTTGTAGCCATACACCGGAGCACTTCCTGAATAACTGCCGAGATATAGTTCGCCTGGAGTTTTGTTTTTACAAGTGCCGAAATTCTGGCCGCTTGTTTTGGCTGAAGCTTTATTGTCTGATCCCCACCCAACGGTACGTATGAGAGCGGCATTGCTTTTAGTATTCTGTTTATTGTTGTGCAGTGATGCGTTGCCTACGGTATGGCCGTCAGCTGATTTATCGGTTCCCCAAAAACCTCCGGAATCCATGCTTTTTGTACTTCGGCCATTGGCAGGAATGGTTCCGGAGGTCGACTTATATGCCGCGCCTCCGCAATTAAGGCCGTTGGTACTGCCTGACCCAGACTGTGATGTGGTGAGCGCGTTAAGTGTACCCCATACAGAGCCTCCGAGCGACCAAAGATACTGGTAGTCGCCTTTCTTTTCAGCACTCCATATTTCCATGTCGGAGTTGGGGAGCTGTGTTGCGGCTTCTGTGGCCAGGGTGGTGGCGAGGGTCGGCTGTCCGTTGACGGTGGCACGGAAGTGGTATGTCTTGTTCGGGGTAAGGCCGGTTACGGTCCAGGTTGTACCTGAAAGAGTGGCACCCGACACCTTATTATACGTAACACCGCCGTCGGTGGAAACATACAGCTCGGAGTTGGCCACTACATCGCCGGCAGCGCGCGAGCGGCGCGAGGCCGGAGTGTAGGCGGGGTTGTCGATGAGCGTGAGTTTGGCCGAGGTGGCAAACACGTCGATATCGCGGTGTGTGACGGCAT
>URZG01000277.1 GCA_900552325.1 uncultured Porphyromonadaceae bacterium
CTTCCATAGGTTCGGCAAATGGTCGGCCACGGCCGGCATGGGTGTGCAGTACACCGATTTCTTATTCAAAGAATCGGGCCGCGGCAACCATTCGTGGAGTCCCCGCCCGCAGGCCACGGTGACCTACGCGCTGAACCAGAATCATAATTTCCGTCTGAACTTCACCTCATGGCAGTCTACCCCGTCGCTTGCCGAGACCAACGTGGTGCCGCAACAGCTCGACGGTTTCCAGTGGCGCGTGGGCAACCAGAGTATCCGCACAGCCAACTCTTATATGCTCACCTTCCGCTACGGCTTCAATCTGCCGCGCGTAAGCGGTTCGTTCGGAGTGCGTGCCTTCACGTCGCCCAACGCCATAACGCCGCTGCTCTTCTGGGAGGGGGACCGCCTGATCACCACTTACGAGAACAGCCGCGGGCTGCAGAACCTCTCGTTCTTCCTCGCCCCGCAGATTGAGATCATTCCGAACTGGCTGACGGCCAGCGGATATGTGCAGTATCGCATGGAGAGTATGCGCGGTACAGGCTATCGGCTCACCAACTGCGACTGGAGCGGCAATGTGGCGGTGCAACTCATGCACTGGGGCTTCGTGCTCACCGGTCAGTACAACCGCGCCCAGCGCGACCTCTGGGGCGAAAAGATTTCATGGGGCGAGGATATCAATATCATAGACCTGAGCTACAACTGGAAGGCATGGCAGTTCAGCGCCGGCATCATAATGCCGTTCGGCAAATATGATCAGGGCTCGAAGTCGCTCAGCCGCTGGAACCGCAACGAGCAGCACATGCGCCTGGATATGCGTATGCCCTATCTATCGGTAAGCTACAACCTCCAGTGGGGACGTCAGAAACGCGGGGCTCAGAAACTCGTCAATTCCGAGGCCAACGCCGACCGCTCCACCGCCGGCGGCCGCTGACCACTGTCACCCCGTAGTAAAGCTCCGCGGATTATCCGGAATAATGGCTGTGCTTCAGCTGTTTAACCCGGATATTCCGCGGAGCGTAACTACTGTTTGACGTGGCCGAACGAGGGATTATTGCCAGAATGAATGGAAATGGTGCACCGGGCCGTGGCCTCGGCCTATGCGGTAGGAGGCGCCGACCACGATGGCGGCGTTGATGTATTCCTTTGCCAGACGGGCGGCTTCGTCAAGGGGGTGACCCAAGGCGAGGAATGAGGCTATGGCCGAAGAGAGGGTGCATCCGGTGCCGTGGGTGTTCACTGTATCGACGCGCACGGATTCGAGAGGGAGTACAGTCCCGGTCTCGGCGTTGTAGAATATGTCGGTGAGTGTTTCGCCGGTGAGATGACCGGCCTTTAGGAACACCGATACGTTGCCCATCCGGGAGAGTTCGCGGGCGGCGTCGGGTAACTGGTCGTCAGAGTCGATGTGCGCTCCTAAGAGGAGCTCGGCCTCGGGGATGTTGGGGGTGATCACCCGGGCATGGGGTATAAGCTCGTCGCGGAGCGTGGCCACGGCTTCGGGGAGGAGGAGGGGATCGCCGGAGGTGGCCACCATCACCGGGTCGAGCACTATGTCGGTGACGTCGGGATAGAGGGCCAGTGTGTCGCGTACCCCCTTTATCAGTTCCGGGGAGTGAAGCATCCCGATCTTCACGGCATCGGTGCCTATGTCATCGAGGATAGAGCGCATCTGGCCCGTGACGAATTCCAGAGGAACAGGGTGGACGCCGGTGACCCCCACCGTATTCTCGTCGACTACGGCCACGATGGCAGATGTGGCGAAACATCCGCAGGCTGAGATTGTCTTGATATCGGCCTGTATGCCGGCTCCCCCGCTGGGGTCGCTTCCGGCCACGGTCATCACGCGGCGGTAGGTTTTCATATTTTCCATTTTTCAAGGTTATAGGCGCTGTCCCAGAACATCCACTCCATGCGGGTGCAGGTCAGGAAAGCGTCGGTCATACTTTTTCTTACGGATTCGGAAGCATCGTCGGCCAGGGTATCGCAGATCTCTATGGCGCGGTGTGTCGAGGCCTCGAAAGCGGGATCGGCGTAGGTCTCTATCCACGCGGCGTATGGGTTGCCGGGCTTGCTGCGGGCTATGATGTCGCACCCTACGCGCTGGTAAACCCAGAAGCAGGGCAGGATGGCGGCCGCCTCCACCTCTACCGGGTCGAGTCCGCGGGCCTTCTCGTAGTCGCAGTAGAGGGTGCATGTGGGGGTGGCACCGTAGGCAGGTACGTTCTCATGGAGGAACGACTGGTGGAGGGCTCTCTCTACCGCCACACCGTCGGCGGCGAAGCGCAGGAAGTCCTCCGTATGGTCGGTCTGCTGCAGGCGCGAGGCTATGTGTGCCAGCACCTTGCAGTAGTTGGCTATGTAGATTGAATCCTGACGGATGTAGAATAGGAAGCGTTCGCGGGAAAGGGTGCCCGCGGCCAGTTCGGTGACGAACGGATGTGCGAGGATGGCGTCATATACCGGCTGCGCGAGTCGCCATGCCGTTTCGCTCCATTTCTCTTTCATTATGATGTCTGTTTGGCGAGGGGTATTGAAATTGTCGGAATCAGCTTTGCTGTAGGGACGCTCCGTGGAGCGTCCGGAAAATACTTTAATTTAAGTTGCTTCCGCGGACGCTCCACGGAGCGTCCCTACAGTTGGATGAGACTTGGCGATTATTATATATCCCCG
>URZG01000278.1 GCA_900552325.1 uncultured Porphyromonadaceae bacterium
GACCCGCGGCGTGCTGTGCGCCATGCGCCGCAAGCCGCTGCCGGAAGTGGCCGATACCGTGCGCGGGGCACGACTCGTGGCGGTACTCGACAATGTGTGCGACACCACAAACATCGGGGCCATCTTCCGCTCGGCGGCAGCCCTCGGGGTGGATGCCGTACTGCTCACCCGGGGCACCTGCGATCCGCTTAACCGCCGTGCCGTGCGCGTGTCGATGGGTACGGTCTTTCTCGTACCCTGGACCTATCTCCCTGAAGAAGGATGGCAGGAGCTTCTTCGTGCCAACGGACTGAAAACCGCCGCGATGGCGCTGACTGACCGCTCGGTGGGACTCGACGACCCGACACTCAACGCCGAGCCGCGCCTGGCCGTGATAATGGGCACCGAGGGGGACGGATTAGCGCACGATGTGATCGGGGTGGCCGATTACACCGTGCGCATACCTATGGCCCACAATGTGGACTCGCTCAACGTTGCCGCCGCCTCGGCCGTGGCCTTCTGGCAGCTGCGCCGCTGATATTATTTCCTGAAGAGTTTAGGGAGGAATTCGGTGAGATATATACGCCAGTTGCGCCAGATATGTCCGTCGGGCGATTCATAATAAACGTAGGGATAGCCCGCGGCGTCGAGTTTCTTGCGGAATTCCACATTCGCCCCGTAAAGGAAATCTTGGTCGCCGATACCGATCCAGTAAAGCTCCGGAGCATCCTTAAACTGACGGGCGAGTTTGGCGTCGAAGTTCTCGTAGACAGGCGACTGTACCCCCTCTTTAGGCATTATCGCTGCTGAGAATAGACCAACATAGTCAAACATGTCGGGGTATTCCTTTGAAATCTGCATGGAGTGGAATCCGCCCATCGAGAGACCGGCGATAGCGCGGTGCGCCTTGTCGGGGATAGTGCGGTATGTGCTGTCGACGAACGCCACCACATCCGGGAAATGGCTCTCAAAGGTGCCGTCCATAGTATGTGGGAGCTGGATGGTGGGTTGCAACAGCCCCTTCGAAGTCTCGCCCGGAGCGGCCTGCGTGTCGACATTGCCGTTTGTCATCACCACGATCATAGGCTCCACTTTGCCGGAGGCAATCATATTGTCGAGAATCTGCGAGGCACGTCCGAGTTCGGTCCACGCGTTCTCGTCGCCACCCATGCCGTGCAGCAGGTAGAACACCGGATAGCGATTGCCGGAGGTCTCATAGCCCGCAGGGGTATATACTGTCATCCTGCGCTCGGTACCGAGCGCAGGAGTGTGGTACCACACTTTCGACACCGTGCCGTGGGGTACGTCGGAGACCATATAAAGATCGGTTTTCTCGCCGGGAATGATGAACATATTCATCACCGTGCATACGTCGCGCACCTGGAATACGTTCGACGGGTCGGTGACCGTGCGGCCGTCAACCACGAACCGGTAGGTGTAGAGTTCGGGTGACGGTGCATAAGGGGTGGTGTAGGTCCATACGCCGTTCTCACCCCTGGCCATCACGCCGGGAGCCACGGTGTCGGACGGCTCGAAGAAGTCACCTATCACCTGCACTTTGCCGGCTTCGGGAGCGATGAGGCTGAAAGTCACAGTGCCGTCGGCATTGACGCGGGGAGAATCAAGTTCGGGGACGCCCCAGAGGGCCTGCTGGGCCGAGGCGCCCAACGAGGCGGCGACAACGGCGCATAAAACCAAAGTTCGTTTCATGATATTAATAGTGTATTAAGTTGATGCTCAAAATTCCAAATATGCAAATTTACATTTTTTACCTTTCCGATACAACAATAATTTACAATTATACGTTTTTCTTTCTGTAAAGCAACAAGTGCACTATGCAAAATTCATCATTGAAGAAAGTGACAGCCATGGGGCTGCTCATAACTCTGGGTATCGTGTTCGGCGATATAGGAACTTCTCCCCTTTATGTAATGAAGACGATATGCCATGCCGTGCCATCATGGCGTCCCGACTTCATTATCGGAGCCGTCTCGCTGGTGATATGGACCCTCACACTGCAGACCACACTGAAATATGTGGTGATCGCCCTGCAGGCCGACAACAAGGGTGAAGGTGGAATTCTGGCTCTCTATTCACTCGTAAAGAAAAAGGGGAAGAAATGGCTGTACATTCTGGCGGCCATAGGGGCAAGCACCCTGATCGCCGACGGCGTGATCACTCCGGCCATCACGGTCACCACCTCTATGGAAGGGTTATCGTCGGTCATGGCCGACCCGCCGGTGATTCCGCTTACTCTGGGCATCATCACGGTGATATTCATAGCCCAACAGTTCGGCACCTCTGCCATAGGCAAATGCTTCGGGCCGCTGATGCTTCTGTGGTTCCTGATGATGGGGGTGCTGGGCGTGTGCAATCTCGGCGCCGACCTGCAGATACTAAAGGCATTCAATCCCTGGTATGCGGTCAAAATCCTGGTGGAGTATCCGGGGTGGTTCCTGATCCTGGGGGCCGTGTTCCTCTGCACCACCGGAGCCGAGGCCCTCTATTCCGACCTGGGTCACTGCGGTCGCTGGAACATCTCCGTAGCATGGATCTTCGTGAAGATAATGCTGATTCTCAACTATCTGGGTCAGGGGGCATGGATTCTCGCCAACCCGGGATTCACGGCTGATCCGACTGTCAACCCATTCTATGCA
>URZG01000279.1 GCA_900552325.1 uncultured Porphyromonadaceae bacterium
ACTCTCGCGCCGCACAATCCTTACCCACGAACAGATGGACTGGCTCAAGCAGGTGGAATCTGCTTCCGACAAGGTGATCTCTCCCCTCCAGGAACTTGAGGACTCCCTTCATCCGATAGTGAATTATTTCATTGTGCCTCTCTTCGCTTTCGCAAATGCAGGGATCATGTTGCTCGATATGTCGGCGGCCGACCTTTTCGAAGGGGTGTCGCTGGCGATAATCATATCGCTTGTACTGGGCAAATTCCTGGGTATATGGCTGTTCTCTTTCGCTACAGTAAAACTGCGGATTGCCCCCGCGCCCGAAGGCGCCGACTGGACTATGATGGCCGGCGTTGCCGCCATGGGCGGTATCGGTTTTACGGTGTCGCTTTTCATCGCCAATCTGTCGTTTCCCGGGTCGCCCGAACTTCTCAACTTGTCAAAACTCGGCATCGTGGCCGGGTCTGTGATCTCGGCACTGCTGGGTATGGCGGTGCTCCGTTTTTCCCTTCCGAAAAAGGCCGGGGCGCTTAAAAATCAATCATAAATTATCAGTCATGGCAAAACAGTTCGGCATCATATTCGGATGCCTGTTGGCCGGCGAGTTGCTGGCCATGATCCCCGGCCTTTCGATACCGGGAAGTATCCTGGGGATGTTGCTCCTCACATTTCTGCTTGAGCGTAAGGTCGTCAGTCCCGAATCAATAGCGCCGGTATGCCGCTTCCTGGTAAGGAACATGGCATTCTTCTTCGTGCCGCCGGGAGTGGCGCTGATGCTGTATTTTGATGTGATCGCCAGGGAATGGCTCCCCATCACGGTGGCCACAGTCGTAAGTATTTTCATTGTGATTGTCGTGACGGGGCGTTTCCACCAGTTTCTTCACAAACGAATCAAGAACCATTCAAATCATTGACAGCGATGGATATATCTCTATTCCTGCGTAACGACCTCTTTCTGATAACACTCACTTTTCTGCTCTTCTGGCTGTTTACATGGCTTCGCCGCATAAGCGGTGTTGCGTTGCTCAATCCTATGATCCTCTGCATCGGGTCGCTGATCGTGTTCCTGCGTCTCACAGGAATCACGTACGAGGAATATTCCCAGGGGGGCAGGATGATCGAGTTCTGGCTGAAGCCCGCTATCGTGGCTCTCGCGTTACCGCTGTATCATGAGTTGCGGCATATAAAAAAACAGCTTATGCCGCTTCTGCTGGCTGAGTTTACGGGATGTGTGGCGGGTATAGTCTCCGTTGTGTTTGTGGCCGGATGGCTTGGAGCGAGCGAGGAGGTGATCAGGTCGCTTGCTCCGAAGTCGGTATCTACCCCTATCGCGATAGAGATTTCCGGACGCATTGGCGGTATTCCGGCCCTCACCTCGGCTATAGTGGTCATAGTGGGGATGATAGGCGCTATGGCCGGTCTCAAGATGATGGCGTGGGGCAACGTCAGGGGGCCGGTATCGAAAAGTCTCAGCATGGGTACGGCGGCACACGTCATCGGCACCAACCGCATGAGCGAGTACGGCGAGCGCTACGGGGCTTATGCCACCCTCGGGCTGATTATAAACGGCATCCTCACGGCCTTCTTCGCCGGGCCGCTTGTGGATGCGTTGCTCCCTCTCTGCGTGCGGTGAATACCGGTGGCCTGACGTGGGGACAAAACGCGCCGGAGCACGCTCATTCCGGCTGATAGGATTTTTTTGAATTTATTATAAATCGTTTTCCCGGAATTTTCTTAATTTTGTAGAAAACTATGGGAAGATGCCTCAAAACAGTTCTCGCGGTGGCCGCGGCGGTTATTCTGCCGTGGCTTCAGGCGCGCGCTCAGGTCAACGCCGAGCAGGTGATGCGCGTGGGGCAGAACGCGCTCTACTTCGAGGACTACATGCTTTCCATCCAGTATTTCAACCAGGCCATCGCCGCCAAACCCTATCTGGCGCAGCCCTGGTTTTTTCGTGCCATAGCCAAACTTAACCTCGAGGATTACCGCGGAGCCGAGGAAGATGCCTCGCAGGCGATCGAGCGCAACCCGTTCATCGCCGACGCATACGAGGTACGCGGTGTCGCACGCCAGAATCAGGGGAAACTCCGCGGAGCCGTGGAGGATTATGACGCGGCACTGGAGCAGCAGCCTATGGCGCGCGGACTGATGTTCAACAAGGCCCTCGCATTGCAGGAACTTGACGACCTCGACAGCGCCGCCGTGACTCTTGACCGTCTGCTGGAGCAATACCCGGGTTTCGACAACGGTCTCGTTGCCAGGGCGCGTCTCAACATGCAGCGAGGCGATACCATCGCCGGACTGGCCGACGTGGACCGCGCCCTCGCCGTCAACCGCAATCTTGCCAACGCCTACCTGCTGCGTGCCGATGTGACTATCAAGGGCTACGACATGCGCCGCGCGAATGTGGCCGGAGCCGACACTCTCAGCGACAACCGCTGGCAACGCGCCGAGAATGATCTTTCGCAGGCAATACGCCTGCTGCCGCGTGAGGCCGGTCTGTATGTGAACCGCGCATACCTGCGTTACAACCTCGACGATCTTTTCGGCGCGATGGCCGACTACGACTACGCCATACAGCTGGACCCGCTGAACTCGGCCGCGATCTTCAACCG
>URZG01000280.1 GCA_900552325.1 uncultured Porphyromonadaceae bacterium
CGTAGGGCGACGATTTCGACACGAAACCGCGTGCCGACGTCGGGGAGTACTGCCCCTTCGTGAGTCCGTAGATGCGGTTGTTGAGCAGCAGCATGTTGATATCCACATTGCGGCGCACGGCATGGATGAAGTGGTTGCCGCCGATGGCGAGGCCGTCGCCGTCGCCGCTGATCTGCCATACCGTCATGGCCGGATTGGCCACCTTGAAGCCTGTGGCTACGGCGGCAGCGCGTCCGTGGATGGTATGGAAGCCGTAGGTGTTCATATAGTAAGGCAGACGCGAGGAGCAGCCGATACCCGAGATAACGGCAGTCATTTCGGGGGGCACGCCCAGCGTGGCCATAGCTTTCTGCAGGGAGTTGAGCACTGCGTGGTCGCCGCAGCCGGCACACCAGCGCACGGGCTGGTCGCTTTTGAAACAGGCGGCAGTCAATTTATTCTCTTCCATAGCCATAGTTACTTTATGATGTTTTTAACGGCTTCAACGATTTCAGAAACGAGGAAAGGCTGCCCCTGCACCTTGTTTATGCGCTCTATGCGCACGTCGGGGAAGCGGGCCTGCAGGTAGTCGGCGAACTGGCCGGTGTTGAGTTCGGCCACGATCACGCGGCGGTAGCGGCGCAGCACGTCGCCGGTGTTGGCAGGCAGCGGGTTGATGTAGCGGAACTGTGCCAGAGCCACATGTTTGCCCTCGCGGTTAAGCTCCTCGGCGGCGGTGTAGAGGTGGCCGTAAGTACCGCCCCAGCCCACCAGAAGGGTGTCGGTGTCGGCATCGGCGAGGATCACCTCCTGCTCCGGTATGTCGCGGGCGATGCGGGCCACCTTCTCGCGGCGCGCCATCACCATCTTCTCGTGGTTCACGGGGTCGTTGGAGAGGGCGCCGGTCTGCGCGTTCTTCTCCAGCCCTCCGAGGCGGTGCATCAGCCCCGGAGTGCCGGGGAGGGCCCAGTAGCGCGTCATCGTCTCGGGATCACGCATATAGGGCTGCCATTCGCCGAGTTTGTCGGCGGGAACACGCGGGGGTACGATCGCGGGATAGTCCGTGGACTCGGGTATGCGCCAGGCCGATGAGCCGTTGCCGATGAAGGCGTCGGTGAGCATAATCACCGGTGTCATGTGCTCGATGGCGATGCGCGAGGCCTCGAAAGCCGTGTCGAAGCAGTCGGTGGGGCTGAGAGCCGCCACAACGGCCAGCGGCGACTCGCCGTTGCGGCCATAAAGCGCCTGCTGCAGGTCGGTCTGCTCCGTCTTTGTGGGAAGACCTGTGGAGGGACCGCCGCGCTGCACGTCTATCACCACCAGGGGCAGCTCCGCCATCACGGCAAGGCCAATGGCTTCCCCTTTAAGCGCCAGGCCGGGACCGGAGGTGGAGGTCACGGCGAGGTCGCCGGCGAAAGAGGCGCCGATAGCCGAGCACACGCCGGCGATCTCGTCCTCCATCTGGCATGCCTTCACGCCGAGATCCTTGCGCTTGGCAAGCTCGTGGAGGATATCTGTGGCGGGGGTGATGGGATATGAACCTAAGAAGAGGGGGCAGCCCGACTTCTCGGAGGCCATGATCAGGCCGTAGGCCGTAGCCTCGTTCCCCTTTACATCGGTGTAGACGCCGGGGCAGATCTCGTCGGTCTCCACGCGGTAGGTCGACACCGAGGCATGGATATTATGGCCGTAGTCATAGCCGGCCTGGAGCACCTTGGCATTTGCCTCGAACACCGCCGGTTTCTTGGCGAACTTGGCGCGGAGCATCCCGAGCACATGCTCGAGCGGGCGGTCGAAAAGCCAGCAGAGGAGACCCAGCGCGAAGATATTGCGGCATTTGAGCACGCTTTTGTTATCCATCCCCGAATCGGCGAGGGCAGCCTTTGTCATCGAGGTCACGGGCACTTCCACCACCTGTGCGGAGATGCCGAGTTCGGCGATGGCGTCGCCGGTCTCGAAGCGGGCTTTCTTCAGCCCCTCGGGGGTAAAGGAATCTATATCAGTGATAATCACCCCGCCGCGACGCAGGAACTTATAGTTCTGTTTCAGTGCGGCAGGATTCATGGCCACCAGCACGTCACATTCGTCGCCGGGAGTATGCACCCCGGCGCCGATACTTACCTGGAAACCGCTGACACCGCCGAGCGAGCCCTGCGGGGCGCGGATTTCGGCAGGATAGTCCGGGAAAGTGGAAACAGAGTTACCCAGCCCGGCCGACACGTTGGTGAAGATGTTGCCGGCAAGCTGCATACCGTCGCCGGAGTCGCCCGAAAAACGGACGGCGACGCGGCGGAGCGCCTTTACGCGTTCGTTAGTGTTATCCATGAATCAAAAAAATAAGGTGATTGTTGGCCCCGCGCAGGGGCATCAAGGTTAACATCGGCAAAGTTAATCCTTTTTGTGGATAGTGCAAACAGAAAACGAAAAAAAAGCCGTTTCTTCGCCAAGTTCTTAACTTCCGCCCATAAAAAGGGTGCGCCGCGACCGGATAGTAGCAAAGCGCGATTCTCCCTCTCGGTTCGCGTTACGGCAACATATTTCAACACAAGCCGCAGAGCGGTCCAGCTCTCGGAAGGCCGAAGAAATAATAAACGTCAGTATTCGGTCGAAGACC
>URZG01000281.1 GCA_900552325.1 uncultured Porphyromonadaceae bacterium
ATTCTTGCGGCGGAAGATATCGGACTGGCGAACCCCAACGCGCTGCTGCTGGCCAACGCCACTTTCGACACTGTTACCAAAATCGGTATGCCCGAAGGACGTATCCCTTTGGCCGAATGTACGATCTATCTCGCCACCTCACCCAAAAGCAACTCCGCCTACATGGCCATAAACTCGGCGTTGCAGAAGGTGGAGGCTACCGGCGATCTTCCTGTGCCGCTGCACATACGCAACGCGCCGACCTCCCTGATGAAGAAGCTCGGCTACGGTGCGGACTATAAATATGCCCATGATTATCCCGGAAATTTCGTGCGCCAGCAGTTCCTCCCCGACTCGCTGACCGGAACCCGGTTCTGGAATCCGTGTGCCAATCCCGCCGAGGAGCGCGCGGCGGCGTTGCAGCGGAGCCGGTGGAATCCGGAAGGTGATAACCGCTGACGGCTGCGGTCTTTCCTGTGCCGGAGTGTGACCGGCCGGTACCGGCGTCAGTCGGTGTTAAGGCAGCGGGCGATGACCTCCTCGCTGATACCTTCGGCACGCATGTTGGAGGCGATCCGTTCGACGCGGCGTTCGCAGTCGGTGCGGCGGAAGAAGAGTGACGCTACGGTGCGGCAGGCCTTGTGGATGCGTTCTTTACCTTGGGGGGTGTTGATGTCGATTCCCCCGAGTGCCGAACGGTCTTTATGAAGAACCATGTAGTAGAGCCCGGCCACGATAAGGGTGGCTGTGGCGACCATGTCGCTGTCGTTATTGCGGAATATCCGGTTGAAATGCTCGGTAAGCTCCACCGCGTGCAGTTCGCGGAGGCGTGCGGTGCGTTCGGTGATATGATTCCCCTCGGCGATCTCCCACCGCATCAGTTCGGTCATCACCTTGTCGGAAAGGAGTTTTTCAAAAAGCTCCTCAAACATGTGTGTCAGTCCCTCCTCGGTATACAGGTCGGCCGAACTGGCATGAATCAAGTCGCTCAGCCAATAATCATATTGCTTCACGAACCCGTCGTAGAACTCATCGAGATTCTTGTATCTGTTGTAAAATACGATAGGTTCGATCTTCGCACGTTTCACTATGTCGGTCACAAGCGCCAGAGAGAAGCCTTTCTTCTTTATCTGGGCTGTGGCGGCCTTCTGTATCGCCTCTTCGATATCGGCTTTCGAGCGTCGCGGCCTGCGTGGTTTTACATCATTTTCTACTGCCATATTCAATTTTATTCAAGTAATGAGCCGGAACTCATCCACCGTTCCGGAACGGATTACACCCCAAAGTTACGAAAAATCTGTAAATGAGCACCTGAAGTTTTAGAATGTAACGGCAGTTATATGTTGCTAATTTAGCTACATAAGGATAACGGGGATATTTATTTCTGAATTTCGGCCGACAGCATCCTGTGGCCGAAACGGCAGTAGAGGCATTTTTTGCGCTCGCAGTACTCTCGCCGCAACTGTATGAGTGCCTGTGAGATGAAGGCGTTGTCGTTCTTCATTCCGGCTGTCGCGAAGAGTCGGGTTATCGCGTTGTCCTCGGGCGGGAGGCTTTCGAGGCGCTCTATCACGGCCGAAGCAGCATCGATGTCGCCGCGCCATACGGCTCTCGCATGCAGCAGGGGGAGAGCCACGTTGATGATCAGCCGGTCGATTGAGCTCCGCGATACGGCCCTGGCCGAGCGCTCGCGTGCGGCGCCGGGGCTGAAGGTGAAATGGGAGGCCCAGAATCCGAGCAGGGGATGGTCGAATACGTCGCGCATGTCATCGAGAGTGCGGGCGTTCTCGAGAAGGTCGATGAATCCGGAGGAATAACATGTGAATTGGGCGAGGTAGGCCAGCCGCCGGTAAGGTAGATTTTGCGGACGGGTGCGCCCCATTTTCCATGCCGGATTCGTGCATCTGAGCCCGAACTTGTTGGCCATGAAGAGGTAGTTCTGCCGCAGGAGTGTGATGTATGGGTCTTCGTCGGGCGCCGGAGAGGGGATGAGTCCGGCCTGCCCTATGACCATGGCTTCGCAAAGTGTGTGGTCGTCGCTGTGGCGGCGCAGTATTTCCAGGGGGAGGGATCGGGCAAGCTGCTCGAATGGCTGTGCGTTCAGCCCGAAACCGAGTCCGCGTGCAAGGAGCCGGTAAGCGCCCTGGCTCCAGCTGCCGTCGGCGCTTTCCACTTCGTCGCGGAGGCGTTCGCTTTTCGCCAGGAGACGTTCGAAGGCCAGGGCTGTGAGCCAGTCCGTGACGTAGATGGAGGGGATTGCTGCGAGTGTGTCGCGGCACGGGAGGTCCCACGCTGCCTGTTCCGTGAGTGTGTTGCATCTGGCGGCGGCTTCTGCCGAGCATCTGATGACCATCTGGGGGATGACTGATCCGTCGGGGCGTCGCACTTCCCGGTCATCGTGTAGCACCACATGGAGTATCACCGAGTCGTAAGCCCGGTCGAGGTGATGGCGGTGGTTATACCAGTCGGAAGCCCTTACGTGCATCTCCACATTCCCTGCCCAGCATTGGCCGTCGATCTCGATGGAGGCGTTGAAGAAGTCGGGCCCGGCATCGTTGTTAAGTGTCCCCTGATCAAGCACACGTACGCGCCGGCCGTCCACGGT
>URZG01000282.1 GCA_900552325.1 uncultured Porphyromonadaceae bacterium
CCTGGATGTTAATCCGTAGCGGGAGATATGAAGAGGCTCTGAAGCTGGCGGAACATTTCCTGACTCATAAACATGACCTCATGCACAAAGCCTCGGGATGGATGTTGCGCGAAATCGGTAAACGAGGAGGAATGGAGGAATTGTCAGCTTTTCTTGACAGGTTCGCACCATGTATGCCCCGCACCATGCTCCGGTATGCGATAGAGAAACTGCCGGAGACGCGCAGAAAATATTATATGGCCATGAAAACCATAGGCGCGAACGGATGATTTCCGTCTCGCGCCTACGGTGTATGTGTAAATGGACGAGGGATGCGCACAGCACCCCTCTCAAAATCATTGTTCGGCCTTGGCTTCCTCTTCCTGGAGGATCTGAACAGCCATATCATAAATTGTGGTATCATCAAGCACCACAATACCTCCGTCCGGGCCCGGTTCGATGTGTAAACCGCAGTTCTTACCGAATTCATAGTTTGAACCGCCAAAATAGTTGCGTACGGTCTGGGCGGTGATATTGAGTTTGTCGGCGATACGTGCGGTGGCTCCGTCAGGCAGCGCGTCTTTCAGACGACGGAGGTCATTGAAGGAAATCGTTTTTGTCATGACTTTATGATTTTGGGGTGAGTATTAGTTTTTATGGCTTAAATTTAAATCTTATTTTTAAGATAACCAAATTTTATTAATGTGTTATATAACACATTAATTTGGTAAACATCGCTAACCGCTCAACATTCAAAGAATTAACCGCCTCAATCTTTACCATTTTTCGCGAAAATCCGTTGTCAGGCTTACAATCATTAGCAACGGGTCAGATTTTCTCAATATCCTCGGCTTTGATCCATGCCCGGTCACGTGCTCCTACGCGCACTTCGTACCATTTGCCTTCAGCCGCGGTGGAGATAGAGTCGACAATCAGCACTTTCGTTCCTTCATGAAGCAGAAATGCCTGTTCCGACTGTGACCTTGCCTCACGCGGGGTAGTGGCCAGTTGTGCCGCAGGGGGCAATATCACCCCGTAATCGGAAGAGACCTTACGGTTGGCAGCGGCAAAGGAGATCAGAACCGCTACAAAAGTCACGATAAAGACCGCGATACCTCCGAAAAAGCTGATTTTCCTCAACACCACGGCACTTGCGAAAAGATATACGGCCATACACGCAATGAAAACCGCGAATAGACCGACTGCAATCGCCGCCCAGGTATCCGCCTTGAAGACGCTGATCGCGCTGTCGCTGATCCGGGTCATTATAGAACCGTCGTCAAGTTGCTTATCAGCAAGTTTACCCTGCACGAACTCAAGGTTGGCCCGTGCATCCTCGTCCGTCGGATCAAGTTTCAGGGCTCGTTCGTAATTTACCACCGCTTTTCCGAGATTCCCCTGACGGTAACATGCATTACCTATATTATAATACAGACTCGGAGATGCCCCTTCCTCCTTAAGAGCGGAAAGGTAATATTGCTCGGCCTGAACATAATTGTCGGCCTCGTATGCCGAGTCCCCCTTTTCTGTCAGAGAAAGAGCGGCGGCGTGTATGTCTACCGGAGAGAGGGAGGCGATACCGATCGCCAATATGCTGAATATGCGGGTGAGTCGTTTCATCTTCTTCCAGTTAAAAGATTTATGCCTTGCGGAGCAGTCGTGTACGGTCAAGCCCGGTGACGGCTTTCTCGGCCTGTTCAAAACTCTGGTGCATTGATTCCGATTCTGAAGAACCGGGTGTGTATCGTGCCATTTCGCAGTTATCAAGTACACCGATCACACTGTCTATAAGTTCCGGGGCCACACCTCTGCCCGAGAGAGTGGCAACGATGTTCTCGCGGTTCAGTTGCGACAGGGGTATAGTGAGCTTGTCGCTGAGATACCCCCACATAGCCCGGAGCAACTCTGCATAAAACTCCTCGCCTTTCCCCTCGTCCATGAAACGGCGTGCCAGACGAAGACGTTTCTGTGCGGTTTTCCCCGCGCGTGCATTACGGCGTCCGGCCACATCGGCCATCATGGCGCTCCGACGTGATGTAAGGAGTATAGCTCCGGCGAAACCGATTATAAGGAGACCGTAGATACTCCAGTACCACCACATCCTCACGACAGGTGTGTGATCTTTAGTCATATCGCTGACCCCTTTGCGTATATGCAGGATATCCGTGTTCTTGAGCTTTATATCCGATTGCTCAGAAGTGGAGACACCCGAACCTTTCTCAACCTTCACTGTATATCCGGAAGTGTTGAGCGTAACATATTTCCGGGCCGAGGGATCAAAATAGACAAACGGCATGGCCGGAATCTTGAAGCTGCCCACACTCTGAGGTACAAAGGTGTATTCGATGGATGTGGTACCGGTCACGTTCGAACCGCTTACACGTGCCCTTGAATCGGTTTTGGGAGTATATTGCTCGAACTCCGAAGGAAGCTCGGGCGCGGGCGCCTCAATATACTTTATATTGCCTGTACCTGTGATAACGTATGTAAGCGATGCGGCTTCTCCGGTGCGCAGCTGCTGGGGCGCAAGCTGGCTCTCGATCTGAAATTTACCGACCGCATTTGTGAAGCCGGCGGGCTTCGGCTCGGGA
>URZG01000283.1 GCA_900552325.1 uncultured Porphyromonadaceae bacterium
GGTGACGCGCCGGGTACGGCAATGGCGGGAATGAGGAGTCTGTAGTATTATTTAAGGTTTTTGCGGTATTCGGCAGGGGATTGTCCCGCAATTTTCCTGAACAGTTTGGAGAAGTAGGTATAATCCTTGTAGCCCAACGTGTAGGCTATCTGCTTGGCGGGAAGCGACGTGTATGCAAGCTGTCGTTTGGCTTCCACTATGGCGCGGCTGCGGATGTACTCGCCTGCGCTGAGTCCCGTGGCGCCCTTGACGGCCTCATTGAGGTACACCTCCGAGATGTTGAGCATCGAGGCGTAGACCGACGGGCTTTTCACTCGCCTCAGATGAAGGTCGAGAAGATTACGCAGCCGTAGTGTTATCGCCCTATAGCGGTTTATAACTTTCTCTGTTGAAGCGTCAAGGCGCGAGAGTACAAGACTTTTTACTGCGTAGGCCAGCGCCTTGACAACAGGAATATTCCCGTGGTGCCGTTCCAGCATCGAGCAAAGGGTGTCGATATCGTTTACGGTGTTCTCGCCCGGATTCAAAGGGCGCGGAGATATGGAATATTCCTCGAGAGCCAGTGTCTCGCTCTTTGAAAGAAGCTCGGGTGCGAAAGCGAGCAGCCATCCGTCTGCATGCCATGATTCCCCCATAGGCTTGCTGTGTACCTGCCATGGCGACACTATCAGTAGCTCACCCTGGTGCAGTTCCTTACGCTCGAAGTCGATGTTGACCGCAGCCGACCCACCCGTCAGTAGTGCCACGATGTAATAATCGTCGCGGTGGGCGTAAGATCGCATTTTGACATTGCCGTACCGGCAGAAACGTTTGACAAATACCACTGATCCGGAAAGTTCCTGCATTTCTGATATGGGTATCGCTTTCGGCTTGCTCATGACTTGATGTTTGTTGGCACCACAAAGTTAACCAAAAACCTCCTGTTTTTGCAAAAAGCGGGGTGGCATGGAGATGGGATTGAGGGATTTTTCGTAAATTTGCAGCCAAAATATCTCTACAATGGAAGAACTTGCTACCAAATACGACCCCTCGAAGGTCGAACAGAAATGGTATGACTACTGGATGGAGCACGGACTGTTCCGTTCCGTGCCCGACGGCCGTGAGCCCTACACCATAGTCATCCCCCCGCCAAACGTTACCGGTGTGCTCCACATGGGCCACATGCTCAACGAGACAATTCAGGATATCCTCGTGCGCCGCGCACGCATGGAGGGGAAGAACGCCTGCTGGGTGCCCGGCACTGACCACGCCTCCATCGCCACCGAGGCCAAGGTGGTGGCCAAACTTGCCAAGGAGGGTATAAAGAAAACCGACCTCACCCGTGAGGAATTCCTGCGCCACGCCTGGGACTGGACCGAGCACCACGGAGGCATTATCCTCAAGCAGCTCCGCCGCCTCGGCGCCTCCTGCGACTGGGAACGCACCGCCTTCACTATGGATGAGGTGCGCTCTAAGAGCGTGATCCGCGTGTTCTGCGACCTTTACAACAAGGGACTCATATACCGCGGCGTGCGTATGGTCAACTGGGATCCCGCCGCCCTCACCGCCCTCTCCGACGAAGAGGTGATCTACCAGGACGAGCACTCCAAATTATTCTACCTCAAATATTTCGTGGAAGGCGAGTCCGACAAGTATATCGTGGTCGCCACAACCCGCCCCGAGACTATCCTCGGCGATACCGCCGTGTGCGTCAACCCTGCCGACGAGCGTTACTCCTGGCTCAAAGGGAAGCGTGTCATTGTGCCGATGGTGGGCCGTTCCGTACCTGTGATCATGGACTCATACGTGGAGATGGACTTCGGTACCGGCTGCCTGAAGGTAACACCGGCCCACGACGTGAACGACTACATGCTCGGCGAGAAATACAACCTGGAGGTAATCGACATCTTCAATCCCGACGGCACCATTTCCGAGGCCGGAGGAATGTATGTCGGGCACGACCGTTTCGACGTGCGTCGCGAAATTATCGCCGACCTGCAGGAGCGCGGTCTCGTGGAGAAAATCGAGGACTACGACAACAAAGTTGGCTACTCCGAGCGCACAAAGGTGGTGATCGAACCCAAGCTCTCCATGCAGTGGTTCCTCAAGATGGACACCCTCACCCCCGCGGCTCTCGACGCGGTGATGACCGACGACGTGCGTTTCTATCCCCCCAAGTTCAAGAACACCTATCGCCACTGGATGACCGACACCAAAGACTGGTGCATCTCGCGTCAGCTCTGGTGGGGACACCGCATCCCGGCCTACTTCCTCCCCAAAGGTGGCTATGTGGTGGCCGAGACCCCCGAGGAGGCTCTGCAGCTCGCCCGCGAGAAGAGCGGTGACTCCTCGCTGCAGCTCTCTGACCTGCGCCCCGACGAGGACTGCCTCGACACATGGTTCTCCTCATGGTTATGGCCGATCTCGCTCTTCAACGGCATTCTCGACCCCGGCAACGAGGAGATAAAATACTACTATCCCACCTCCGACCTGGTCACCGGTCCCGACATCATCTTCTTCTGGGTGGCCCGCATGATCATCGCCGGTTACGAGTTCATGGGCGAGAAGCCGTTCAACAACGTATA
>URZG01000284.1 GCA_900552325.1 uncultured Porphyromonadaceae bacterium
TTAAATAAACCGACGATCATCATATCGCACAACAAGACATTGGCGGCACAGCTTTACAGTGAGTTTAAGGCGTTCTTCCCGCACAATGCGGTGGAGTATTTTGTATCGTATTACGATTATTACCAGCCTGAGGCATACATCCCATCCGTCGACAAGTATATCGAGAAGGATCTGATGATCAACGACGAGATAGAGCGCCTGCGCCTCTCCACGGTGTCGGCGCTCCTTTCGGGGCGCCGCGATGTGGTGGTGGTCAGCTCCGTGTCGTGTCTGTTCGGTATGGGCAATCCCGAGGACTTCAACTCATCGGTGATTGATGTGAGGGTGGGGCAGAAGATTACCCGCAACGCCTTTCTGCGCCGTCTCACCGAGGCTCTGTATTCCCGCAACGAGATTGAGCTCAACCGCGGTAATTTCCGTGTGAAGGGTGATACGGTTGATATCCGGCTGGCCTACGAGGAGATTATCTGCCGCGTGGTGTTCTGGGGCGACGAGATCGATTCGATTTCAACGCTTCATCCTATCGACAACACACCTTTCGGCAAACACGATCAGTTCAAGATTTACCCGGCAAATCTTTTCGTGACCTCGCGCGAGCGTCAGGCCACGGCGCTGGCGCAGATGGAACTCGACCTCGGGCGCGAGACCGGATTCTTCCAGGCCGAGGGGAAACCGCTGGAGGCTCACCGCCTCGAGACGCGCACATCCTACGACATAGAGATGATACGCGAGGTGGGCCACTGCCCCGGAATCGAGAACTACAGCCGTTATTTTGACGGACGCCAGCCCGGGATGCGTCCTTTCTGCCTCCTGGACTACTTCCCGAAAGATTTCCTCACTATAATTGACGAGAGCCATGTGACCGTGCCTCAGATCCGCGCCATGTACGGCGGCGACCTTTCGCGCAAACAGAATCTGGTGGACTACGGATTTCGTCTGCAGTCGGCGATCGACAACAGACCGTTGCGTTTCGAGGAATTCGAGCAGCTTACCAACCAGACCATCTATGTGTCGGCCACGCCGGCCGACTACGAGCTGGAGAAGAGCGAGGGGGTGGTGGCCGAGCAGGTTATCCGCCCGACCGGACTGCTTGACCCGCTGATAAAGGTACGCCCCTCGGAGCATCAGATTGACAACCTCCTGGAAGAAATAGAGATACGGCGCCAGCGCGACGAGCGTGTACTCGTCACTACCCTTACCAAGCGTATGGCCGAGGAGCTTAACGACTATTTCCAGAAACTTGATATAAAGACAGCGTATATCCACTCTGATGTGGATACCCTCGACCGCATCAGAATCCTTGACGGGCTTCGTGCCGGCGAGTACGATGTACTCGTGGGAGTCAATCTACTACGCGAGGGTCTCGATCTTCCCGAAGTGTCGCTTGTGGCGATCATCGATGCCGACAAGGAAGGCTTCCTGCGCTCGCACCGCTCGCTGACACAGACTGTGGGACGTGCTGCCCGAAACCTCAACGGCGAGGTGATAATGTATGCCGACAAGATAACCGACTCCATGCGTCAGACAATCGAGGAGACGGAGCGGCGACGGGCCAAGCAGATGGCCTACAACGAGGAACACGGCATCACTCCCCAGGCCATAGTCAAGGCCCGCAACCATATCGTAGGGCTTGACCTTGAGGAGCGCGAATTCGACGCCGCCACATCGCCGTCGGTCGCTCCGCAGCGTGCAGGGCGTAAACCCAAGATGGTGGTGCCGTATGAGAACGAATATTCCACCCAGGTAAATATCGCGGCCGATCCTGTGATACCCTACATGAGTAAGGCCGAGATGCAGCGCTCCCTTACAAAAATGCGCGCCGAGATGGTGGCGGCAGCCAAGAAGATGGAGTTCATGGAAGCTGCCCGTCTGCGCGACGAGATTATAAAGATGGAGGCTCTTATAGAAAAGGCATGATGAAAACCGCTACCGACAATTATCCTCTCCTCACCGAATTTCTTCCGACCTCGGTAAAAGAGGCCCGGCTACAGGGGTGGGAAGAGCCGGATATTGTGCTCTTCTCCGGCGACGCGTATGTGGATCATCCCTCGTTCGCCGCCGCCGTTATCGGGCGTACACTGATGGAGATCGGGGGCTACAAGGTGGCCGTCGTGCCGCAGCCAAACTGGCAGGACGACCTGCGCGATTTCCGTAAGTTCGGCCGTCCGCGTCTCTTTTTTGCCATATCGGCCGGGGCGATGGACTCTATGGTCAATCATTATACCGCCGCGCGGCGCCGTCGCAGCGACGATGCCTATACCCCCGGTGGCCGTCATGGCGCCCGGCCCGATTACCCTACGGTGGTATATTCGCGCATATTGCGCGAACTTTATCCCGATGTGCCTATAATCGCCGGAGGGATAGAGGCATCGCTGCGTCGTGTCTCGCACTACGATTACTGGCAGGACCGTCTGCGCCCGTCACTGATGGCCGATGCCCCGCTCGATATGATAATCTACGGCATGGGGGAGAAACCTGTGCTGGAGGTGGCCGGGCGCCTTGCCGCCGGAGAACCGGTGTCGGCCATTACCGATGTGAAGCAGACTGTGGTC
>URZG01000285.1 GCA_900552325.1 uncultured Porphyromonadaceae bacterium
CTTTCCAGCAGGAATGTGTGCGCCGCGGGGTGTGGATCCGTCCTTTCGGCCGCAATGTGTACGTGATGCCTCCATACGTCACGCCCGACTCCGACCTTGACGTACTTTGCCACGAAATGATCGAGATATTGAGGAACACCCTATGGAAATAAACGAATATCTTCAGCGTCTGAAGGATGCGGGTGATTACCGTTCCATCCCGCTGGAAACGAAGGCCGATGTGGTGGACTTCTCTACCAACGACTATATGGGGATCGCCGCCGACGGCGAGCTCCGCGAGCGGTTTTTCGCCGATCCTGCGGCCCGGAATCTGCCTATGTCCTCGTCGGCCTCGAGGCTTCTGGCTTCCCGTCAGATCGACTATTTCAATCTTGAAACCTTCCTGCGTCTGCTGTACGGCAAATATTGCGGAGGAGACCGTGCGGCGCTGCTGTTCAACAGCGGTTACCATGCCAATACCGGCCTCGTAAGCTCGCTGGCTGCCGACGACACATATATCATAGCCGACCGGCTCGTGCATGCCTCCATTATAGACGGCATAGTGTTGTCGCGGGCACCGTTCGCCCGTTTCCGACATAACGACTACTCGCACCTCGAGCAGCTCGTAGAGCGCCATAAGGATGAGAAAAAGAAGATTCTCGTCATCGTGGAGAGCGTGTATTCCATGGACGGCGACAGCGCCGACATAGAACGGCTTATAGAGCTTCGACGCCGTTATCCGCAGGTGATGCTTTATGTCGACGAGGCGCATGCCTTCGGCGTACGGGGGCCGCGTGGCCTTGGGCTTGTAGCGGCATCGTCGGCGCCCGGGGAGGTCGATGTGATTGTCGGTACTTTCGGCAAGGCCGCCGGATCGATGGGGGCTTTCGCCATAACGTCGGGACCTGTGCGCGAGTTTCTTGTGAACACCGCGCGGTCGTTCATCTTCTCTACCGCACTCCCCCCGATGCAGGCTGCATGGACCCGTTTCGCGCTTGGCGCGCTCCTTTCGGCCGAGCGCCGCAGGGCGCACCTGCAATGGCTGTCCGAGAAACTGCAGAAAGTGCTGCAGAAATATTCCACGGCTCCCATAGCCGTGTCGCACATCCAGCCCCTTGTGATAGGTGATTCACGCAAAGTCGTGGAACTCTCGCATAAACTTCTGAATATCTACGGGCTAAAGGCCCTCCCTATACGCAGACCCACCGTGCCTCCGGGCACGGAGCGGCTGCGGATATCCCTCAGCGCGTCGCTCAACGGGCGTGAGATCGAGGAACTTGACCGGGCGCTCGCCGACCTGCTTCCGGTAGTGAACAATGATAATGCCTGTCAGTAAGTGCTCATACCTCAACGACAACATATTATCCATAGAGGCGCGTCGGCCGCGACCCCGAGGGCGATCCTGCTTTTCTTGGGGTGGGGGATGGATGCCACACCCTTCCTCCGTCTCGAAAAACCGGGCTACGACATCGTGGCTCTGTATGATTATACGGATGCCCCTCATTTTCCTGATCTGTCACTCTCCGGCTATCGCGAGATTGTGGTGGTGGCATGGTCGTTCGGCGTGAGGGCCGCGGTGGATTTTCTGAATACCACGGATCTGCCGGTGACACGCACTATTGCCGTAAACGGCACGCCCCGGCATATCGACGATGCGCGCGGCATACCCAGCAGAATCTTCAAGGCTACACTCGAGTCCCTCTCGGAGGATTCTGTGAAGAGATTCATGAGGAGGATGTTCGGCTCGTCCGCGGCATACAGGGAGTTTGAATCCGTGGCTCCCCGTCGTGATTTCGGCTCAAGGAAAGCCGAGCTTGAGGTTTTCGGCGCAGCTGCACCTTCTGACGATATGGGGCTGTGGAGTCTTGCCGTGGTGGGAGAACGCGACCTGGTGTTCCCTCCGGCCAATCAGATCGAAGCCTGGAGAGGCACATATTTGGAGGAGATTGCCGGGATGCCGCATTTCCCTGACATGCAGATGATTCTGGACCGCTTTGTGGTTGACAAGGAGCTTGTGGCGCGCCGGTTCGCGGATGCCTCCTCGACCTACGATACCAACGCCTCCGTGCAGCAGATGGCGGCCTCCGGGCTTTGGAGCCGCACCGCCGGGTATCTTGACCTTTCGCGCACTTTCGGAAATGTGCTCGAGGTCGGCGCGGGTAGCGGCATGCTCACGCGTATGTATGCCGGCGCGCTGAAAATGAAATCGTTGCGGCTCTGGGATCTTGCACCGCTTGCCTCCGACGCCATCCCGGATTTTGCCGAATGTGTGACCTGCGACGCCGAAGTGGAGGTGGAAAATCTTCAGCCCGGAAGTGTCGATCTGTTATTGTCGTCGTCAACTCTCCAGTGGTTTCACTCGCCGGGTAAATTTCTCCGCAAGGCTGCGAAGGCATTATCCTCCGGCGGGACCATGGCCCTGATGTTTTATGCGCAGGGCACATGCCGCGAACTGGCCGTGGCCGGGGGAATTTCCCTCGCATACCCCGACGCGGAGGGGATGGCGGATATTCTTGCCGCCTCCGGAATGAGAATCGACCACGTGCACGTGGAGGAGATCACGAAGATATTC
>URZG01000286.1 GCA_900552325.1 uncultured Porphyromonadaceae bacterium
GAGCTGGTCGTGTAGGACTTACCCGGCTGCAAAGTTACGATTTTTTTTTCTTCCTCCAAATTATTTCCGTACTTTTGTATATCCCAACAACAGTAATATGGATTTAGAATTACTTAAAAGAATTGAGTCGCAGGCCGTTGAAGGCATCCCCGCCGGCGTGGACGACGCCGAGGCGCTGTGGCTCTCCATCGCCCCCTGCGAGAGCCTCGCCCCCCTCTGCGACGCCGCGGGGCGTGTGGCTGCCGCACGCGTCGGAAGCCATATCCAGACCTGTTCGATCATCAACGCCCGCTCGGGCCGCTGCACCGAGGACTGCAAATGGTGCGCCCAGTCGGCCTTCCACCATACAGGGTGCGAGGAATATCCCTTCTGCTCCGAAAAAGATTTCATGGATGGCGTGCGCACCTGCGCCGAACGCGGCGTGGAGCGCTATTCCATGGTGTGCTCGGGCCGCAAAGTGGCGCTGAAGGATATCCGCGTCTTCTCCGCCATGTATACCCGCGCCCACAGCGAGTATCCGCAGGTAAGCCTCTGCGCCTCAATGGGGCTGCTCAACAGGGAGGAACTGCAGACTCTCCACGACGCCGGAGTACGCCGCTACCACTGCAACATAGAGACCGCCGAATCATATTTCCCCGAACTGTGCACCACCCACACCCGGGCCGACAAACTGCGCACCATAGCGCTGGCACGCGAAGTGGGGATGGAAGTGTGCGTGGGGGGTATCATCGGTATGGGCGAGACGATGCGACAGCGCCTGGAACTGGCCGAAGAGGCCCGCGTGGCCGGCGCCGTATCCCTCCCCCTCAACCTGCTCAACCCGATTCCCGGCACCCCCCTTGCCGACACGCCGCTCCTCTCGGAGCGCGAGGTGACGGCCTCGGCTGCCCTGATGCGCTTCATCGCGCCCGACCTGTGCATACGTTTCGCCGGAGGACGCGCGCGTCTGAGCCGCGAGGCTACCGAACGGATGCTCACCGGCGGAGTTGACGGCGCCATGGTGGGCGACCTCCTCACCACCCGCGGCAATTCCCCCGCCGAGGATATGGCCATGTTCGCCCGTCTTGAACAGGATGCCGCCCCGAAAGGTTAATATTGAAAAGAAATATAATGCGGTCACATCAGGCCGCGCCCCAACGATCATGGAAAACAAAAAATACACCGTCATCACCATCGGTCGCCAGTTCGGCTCCGGCGGAAGAGAGCTCGGGCGTCGCGTGGCCGAGGCTTTGGGATACGAATTCTACGATAAACGGCTCCTCCCCGAGGCCGCCAAAGCCGCCGGGATGGATGTCAGCTTCTTCGAAAACGCCGACGAGAAATTCCCCTCGTTCGTCGGAGGCTCCATGCCGGTGAATATCGGCTACAACCCCATGCCCTGGTACACCCCCTCGGCCATCTCCGACGAAGCGCTGAACCGCCGCGTGGCCGATCTCATAACCACCCTCGCCTCGCGGGGCAACTGCGTGATCGTGGGGCGCACCGCCGACTATGTGCTGCGCAATCATCCCGACGCCGAGGTAATCAGTATCTTCGTGCATGCCCCGATGGAGGAACGTGTGCGCCGCATCATAGCCCGCTGCGACTGCAAGGACGAGAAATCGGCCCGCGCCCTGGCCGAGAAACGCAACCGTCTCCGCGCCGAATACTACAACTTCTACACTGACCGCCGCTGGGGCGACGCCGCCACCTACGACCTCTGCCTCGACTCGGGTCTCCTCCCCATGGACAGCCTGGTGGAACTGGTCACCCGCTACGTACGCCTCCGCCGGCCGGAATAATCTCCCCCTCATCGCTATCTGTAAATATAATAACATATTGACTGCGAACCAACAGGGGCGCTGCGGCGTTACACTATCATAACAACTAAAAGCGGCGGGATATGAAATCCCCTCGGAGGTGTTGGAAGCGACACCTGCCAGTAAAACAAAATAGCGGTGCGCCGGAACATCCGGCACACCGCTATTTAATGTATTATAATCTGCGGATTATTCGGGGCGTTTGGTCTTCTTGCCGTAACCGTAAGCGGCGGCAGCACCGAGCTCTTCCTCGATGCGGAGGAGCTGGTTGTACTTGGCCATACGGTCGGAACGCGAAGCGGAACCGGTCTTGATCTGGCCGGCGTTGGTGGCAACGGCGATATCGGCGATGGTAGCGTCTTCGGTCTCGCCCGAACGGTGCGAGATAACGGCGGTGTAGCCGTTGCGCTGAGCGAGCTCTACGGCGCGGAGGGTCTCGGTGAGCGAACCGATCTGGTTAACCTTCACGAGGATAGAGTTGGCGCAGCCTTCCTCGATACCGCGCTTGAGGTATTTCACGTTGGTAACGAACAGGTCGTCGCCCACGAGCTGGCAGCGGTTGCCGATGAGGTCGGTGAGGATCTTCCAGCCTTCCCAGTCGTTCTCGGCCATACCGTCCTCGATGGAGTCGATGGGGTATTTCTCAACGAGCTGCTGGAGGAATTTGGCCTGCTCTTCGGAGGTGAGCTTGGGAGCGTCGGCACCCTGTTTCCAGGTGTAGTCGTAAACGCCGTCCTTGTAGAACTCGGAG
>URZG01000287.1 GCA_900552325.1 uncultured Porphyromonadaceae bacterium
TCATCTTGTCGATGGAAGCCATCTTCTTGACAGCCTTGCGGATGGTGGGGAAGTTGGTGAGCATACCGCCGGGCCAGCGCTCGATAACGTAGGGCATACCTACGGCCTGAGCCTTGTCGGCAGTAACCTGTTTGGCCTGTTTTTTGGTGGCAACGAAGAGAACCTTCTTGCCCGATTTTGCTATCCCTTTGAGAGCTGCGGCAGCTTCTTCAACTTTAGCAGCGGTCTTATAGAGGTCGAGGATGTGGATACCGTTGCGCTCCATGAAGATGTACGGAGCCATGGCAGGATTCCATTTGCGTTTGAGGTGACCGAAGTGGCAGCCTGCCTCGAGAAGTTGGTCAAAAGTGGGAGTTGACATTTCTGTAAAAAAGATGTGTTTACGTTCTTTCTGTTACAACCCCGGGGTAGGGAACGTATGGGTCCATCCGCGGGATTTAGATACTAAACTCTGGAGAGGAGGTGGTGACTCATGCGGCGGCGCGGGCGGCGCTCAGGCGGCACGCGGTGGCCGGCACGGTAAGGGGGCGATTAACGCTTGGAGAACTGGAAGCGCTTGCGTGCTTTGGGACGACCCGGTTTCTTACGTTCAACGACACGGGGGTCGCGGGTCATGAAGCCTTCGGCGCGAAGAGCCTTCTTGTCGTCGGGATTAACCTTGACGAGAGCGCGGGCGATGGCGAGACGGAGAGCCTCGGCCTGGCCTTTGTAGCCGCCGCCGTCGAGATTCACTGCGATATCGTATTTCTCCACGCAATCAAGGGTCTTGAGGGGCTGGAGCACGATATACTGGAGAATCGACGAGGGGAAATATTTGTCGAGTGTGCGGCGGTTGTGGTGGCAGGAGATGGTGATCACGCCGTTACCTTCCTTCAGGATAACGCGGGCCACGGCGGCCTTACGGCGGCCAACTGCATTTACATTTTCCATAATTAATAGGTGGAGTGGTTGGTTTTGGCGTTAATTACTTGATGGTGTTGATATCGATCACCTTCACGTCCTGACCCTGATGGGGGTGCTCCGGACCGTTGTACACGTGGAGGTTCTTGATGAGCTTGCGGCCCAGACGGTTCTTGGGAAGCATGCCTTTTACCACGCGTATATAGAGGGGATGCATACCGGGCTTGAGGTGCTTGTTGAAGGATTTCTTCATGAGCACTTCGGGGGTGAGCTCACGCTGACCGCCGGGATAGCCTGTGTAGGTGTAATAGATGCGGTCGGTCATCTTGTTGCCGGTGAGCACGCACTTGTCGGCGTTGATGATGATCACATTGTCGCCGCACTCCACAAAGGGTGAGTAGGAGGGTTTGTTCTTGCCGCGGAGAAGTTTGGCAACTTTCGAGCAAAGACGGCCCAGTACCTGGTCGGTGGCGTCGATCACGAGCCACTCGCGCTTTACGCTTTGAGCGTTAGGAGTAAGGGTTTTGTAGCTTAAAGTATCCACTTTTAAAACTTTGATTAATAAAAATTTAAGTTAGCCGTAACCGCAATAAAGCCCGGCCAAAGGCTTCGGTGCGCCCGGCTGATTCGATTGTTTTGGATAGTAATCGGACTGCAAAGGTACGAAGTTTCAATGAATTATGCAAATAAAAAAAGCTGCCGGCCGTAGGGAGCGTGGATAACAGAAAATGCGGGAGTGTCAGCCGGATGACGACTGACACTCCCGCTTGTATGGGATAGGTTACGTATGGGATAGGTTACGCGGACGGGATGTTTGAGCCGAGGGTCAGAGAACAACCTTGGCGGCAGCGGAGGCTGCTTTCACCACGAGGACGCCCTTGGCCGAAACGGCGATGGGAGCGGCGGCTGTACCGGCGGCAACCTTGCGGCCTGCGAGGTCGAATACCTCCACGGGGGTAGCGGCGTCAATGCCTTCTACGGTGATCATACCTTCGGCTGCGGTAACCTTGAGAGCGGTGTCAGCGTCGGCACTTACCTCGTCGATACCCACGAATTCATCACCGATCTTGTGCACCTGGGGGCAGGGAGAGATGAAACGCATAGTGGTGAGGTTGCGGGAATCGTCGAAATCCATTCGCACCGTACGTATGATGTAACCGTAAACATAGTCGTTGTCAGTGTCGGCCGAAGTGTCGATGGTGAAGGTGTTCACCCCTTCCTGAGCCTCGAGCACATGGAGTTCGGCGGCATAACCGATTTCATCGTCGGCACCGAGCTCAACGTCAACCTTGAACTTGTCGATCCATATCGAGGAATATCCTTTGCCGTAGAAGCTGAGGCGGGTGCGGTTTACGAAGATCTGGGGTTCGCATACCTCTTCGTAATCCTGAAATTTAGTAGATGAGAGATCGGAGTAGTGATGGTCATGCCCCTCCACGGGTTTGTAGTCGTAGTTTGCCTCGCTCCACCAGTCGTCGCTCCATGTGTAGAGAGCGAAGCCGCCGGTAACCGACTCCGCCTCTTTTGCCAGCGAACAGGAGACGTAGATCTTGCGGTTGGCGGCGTCGACTCCCAGCAGGTCATAGTCGGGCGAAAGCATGTATGCGCCGCCGAAT
>URZG01000288.1 GCA_900552325.1 uncultured Porphyromonadaceae bacterium
GATCGGTGTATAGCAGCCGGGGATTTTGTTCAGCTCATCGATCAGGAATTTGCGCCGGTCCACATATTCATTATAAGTGGCGAGCATATAATCCTGCGGAGTATCGATTGAAGCCTCGGCCACGATCTGCCCCAGCAGAGGTGGCGACAGACGTGCCTGGCAGAACTTCATTATATTCGCGCGCAGATGGCGGTGCTTGGTTATCAGCGCTCCCACCCTGATGCCGCATTCATTGTAGCGTTTTGACACTGAGTCGATCAGCACCACCTGTTCCTCTATCCCGGGCAGGTGGAACGCCGAGATATACGGTGCGCCGGTGTAGCAGAACTCGCGGTAGACCTCGTCGGAGAACAGGAACAGATCATGTTTCTTGACGATATCACGCAACTGCAGCATCTCTTTCATCGTGTAGAGATAGCCGGTAGGGTTATTGGGATTACAGATCAGTATCCCCTTCGTGCGCGGAGTGATCAGTTCCTCGAAACGCTCCATCGGGGGCAACGCGAACCCTTCGTCGATGCTCGAGGGTATAGTCACGATCTTTGCTCCGGCGGAGATGGCGAAGGCCATGTAGTTGGCGTAGGCCGGTTCCGGCACGATAATCTCGTCGCCCGGATCGAGGGCCGCCATGAAAGCGAAAAGCACGGCCTCCGAGCCGCCGGTAGTCACTATTATATCCTCCACGTCCACATCGATATTATATCGGCTGTAATATTCGCGGAGTTTCTCCCGCAGCGAGAGCATCCCCTCCGAAGGAGAATACTCCAGCACCTTGCGGTCTATATGTTTAAGAGCGTCAAGCCCTTCCTGCGGCGTGGGAATATCCGGCTGACCGATATTGAGGCCATACACCTTTATCCCTTTCCGGCGTGCGGCATTGGCCAGCGGCACGAGTCTGCGGATAGGTGATGCAGGCATTTCATCGCCGCGTTGTGATACTATAGGCATAAATATATTATCTTCTTTAAATACGATACAAAGTTAACACCTTTTGGAAGATAAACGGTGAGATTCGCACAATTATTATTAAATTTGCAGAGCATGAACCCTGTCTGGCGCAGTATTGTTGGAAAGATATGGTGTAGATCTATCGACATACACCATAAAAACAAGTATATTTTTTCACCACACGCTTGATTATGAACGTTTTCAACAAAACAGCCGTTACCGTCGCCACAATTCTGGCGTTCGCAGCGGCCACGCCGACAGAATCAGAAGGATGTACGCGCGTCACCTTCGTAGGCGACAGTTCGATTGTAATCACCGGACGCACACTCGACTGGAAAACACCGATTCCGTCGAATCTCTACGTATTCCCGCGTGGACAGCACCGCCGCAGCTACGACACGGACCGGTCCATATCATGGACTTCCCGTTACGGCTCGGTCTGTACCACCGGCTACGATATCGGTATAACCGAAGGGATGAACGAAAAAGGTCTGGTGGTAAACCTGCTTTATCTCCCCGGCACATTTTATGCCGAGGCCGATGATCCAAGGCCGTATATGTCAACCTCGCTGTGGGCCGCGTATGTGCTTGACAATTTCGCCACTACCGCAGAGGCGGTGGAACAGCTGCGGAAAGACCAGTTCCAGATCCATGCCCCGGCGATGCCCGGAGGCGAAGCCACGACCTTACACATGGCGATCTCCGACGAAACCGGCAACTCCGCCATCGTGGAATATATCCAGGGAAAACTGGAGATACGCGAAGGACACCAATATCAGGTGCTGACCAACGCGCCTCCTTACGACCAGCAGCTCGCGATATATTCCTACTGGCAGACCGTAGGCGGACTGCACATGCTTCCCGGCACAAACCGGAGCCAGGACCGATTCACACGCGCCTCTTTCTATATTTCGGTAATCCCTAAAGATTCCTCGCATAAGAAAGCAATGGCCGGAATGTTCGGTATAATCGACAACTGCGCCGTGCCCACCGGGATCTCTCTACCCGACCAGCCCGAGATCTCCACCACCCAATGGCGCACCGTAGCCGACCAGCGTGAACGCACCTACTATTTCCGGCTCACCGAGAGTCCGGGCACTATATGGACCGATTTGCGCGAATTCGATCTTTACCCTGGCGCGCCTATAATGAAACTTGACGTTTTCAACACAAAAAAGATGCTGATAGGCAACATGGTTAAGGAATATCATCCGGTGAAGAGTTTCACCCCGCTTTACCGAATGACGCCGGAAATGGCCGCGAAACTGATGGGGGAATAATCCACATAAACTATGCCGAACGACATCACCGACGACAGGACCTCTATAACCACTACCGAGTACCGCATAACTCCCGGGATATATGCCCGTGAGGCAGTGAGCCACTGGACAGGACGCTTCTGGTTCCTGGTGGCACTGCCGATCACGGCACTCGCCTGCTACGGCGTGTGGTTTGACTGGCGTTATATCGTCGTGACCGCATGCATAGTGTTCATACTCTTCCCCTCGTTCGCGCTCGCCGGATTCAACATGGCCCTCACCTCGCGCG
>URZG01000289.1 GCA_900552325.1 uncultured Porphyromonadaceae bacterium
CAATGCGGTAAAATACCGCAAGGAGGACGAGCCGCTGCGGTTGTCGATCACCACCGCCGACACTCCGGCAGGCAAACTCCGCATCTCAATCGCCGACAACGGCATAGGGATAAAACGGGAGAACCTGAAGAAGATATTCGACCGTTTTTACAGAGTATCGACCGGAAACCGTCACGATGTGAAAGGTTTCGGTCTCGGCCTTGCCTACGTGAATAAGATGATCACCCTCATGGGGGGCCAGATAAAGGTCGAAAGCGATTTCGGGAAAGGCACTTCTTTTATAATCACACTTCCATTGCTTTCCGACGACTCGGAAACCGAAGCCATAACGGAGGGATGATTTTCACACGTTTCACACGGAAATGTTAAATTGCCGTGAACAATTTTGATTATTTAAGAATTATAATAGTAAATAAAACTTAAAAGACTATGGACGACCGTATGCGAATTCTCCTTTGCGAGGATGATGAGAATCTGGGAATGCTCCTCCGCGAGTACCTCCAGGCCAAGGGGTTCAGTACCGACCTGTTTGCCGATGGCGAGGCCGGCTACAAGGCTTTCCTCAAAGGAAAATATGATATATGCGTGCTGGATGTAATGATGCCGAAAAAAGACGGCTTCACTCTGGCTCAGGAAATCCGTGCCGTAAACTCGGAAGTTCCCATCATCTTCCTGACCGCCAAGACAATCAAAGAGGATATTCTCGAAGGATTCAAGATTGGTGCTGACGACTATATCACCAAACCGTTCTCGATGGAGGAGCTTGTGCTCCGCATCGAGGCCATCCTGCGTCGTGTCAAAGGTAAGAAAGGTAAGGAGGTGACGATGTATAAGATAGGCAAGTTCACTTTCGACACCCAGAAGCAGGTGCTCATTATCGGTGACAAGGTGACGAAACTAACCACCAAAGAGTCTGAGCTCCTCACCCTTCTGTGCGCCCACGTCAACGAGATCCTTGAGCGCAACTATGCTCTGAAGACCATCTGGATCGACGACAATTATTTCAACGCCCGTTCAATGGACGTGTATATCACCAAACTGCGCAAACATCTCAAGGACGATCCTGCCATCGAGATCATCAACATCCACGGAAAAGGGTATAAACTCATCGCTCCTGAAGCTGCCCCTGAAAAATAACCTGCTTGCGGACGCAACTTTTTCAGGCGTCTGCAGTGCTTTCTGAAAATTTATTGTTAAATTTGCGAAGTCGAACCCGTAAGAGTTACGTCTTCGCAAATTTTTACTTACGTTCTACCTATAATTACATGAAAAAACTCATTCCGGCACTTGCCGCCGTGGCTCTTGCTACCTCCCCGTCTATGGCGAAGGACCGCATGACCCACAATCCCGAAGCGACCAACACCGAAACTATTCTCCATGTATGGAGCTGGAACTTCCCTGCCATAGCGCAGAATATGAAACAGATAGCCGACGCCGGTTACACAATGCTTCAGACTTCCCCGGTGCAGACATGCTACAACCCCGAAGGTCAATCGAAAAAGCTCTTTGACAAAGAGGAGGGCAACTGGTATTATTATTATCAGCCCACAGACTGGAAAATAGGCAACCAGATTGTCGGGACAAAGGAGCAGATGAAAGAGATGATGGACTCGGCGGCAAAATACAATGTGCGCGTTATCGTCGACGTACTTCCCAACCATACCTCCTTTGATATAGACGCAGTCTCTCCCGAATTCTATAAAGCCGTCGGCGGCCGGGATAAAATGTTCCATTCCAACGGACTCACACCGATTTCCGACTACAATGACCGTACACAATGTACATTACAAGGAACCGGCGGTCTGCCTGATGTGAATACCGAGAATCCTGCTTTCCAGAAGTATTATATGGAATTCGTGAACGAGCTCCTCGACATGGGTGTGCGTGGATTCCGTTACGATACCGCCAAACACATCGGTGTACATTCCGATCCTGTCGACACTGCTTCCGGTGTCAAGGAAAACGATTTCTGGGATGTCGCCACAGGCCGTAAGGCTGTCAAGGGTGTGAAACTCGCCCTCCCCTACGACTCTCTGTTCGTTTACGGCGAGATTCTTCAGGACCGCAATGTGCCCGAAGCCGAGTATGCCGATTATATGGGACAGACGGCATCATCTTATGGTCACGTGCTCCGCGAGGCTCTGCAAAAAGGCTCGGCTAAAGGGATAGATCTGGCCGACTGGCGTCATGAAGCCGCTCCCGAGTTCCTGACAACCTGGGTCGAGAGCCACGACACCTATTGCAACGCGCATGAAAGCGCCGGCCTTACAGATGAGCAGATCCGTACAGGATGGGTATTCCTCACCGCGCGTCAGAACGGTGTGCCTCTGTTCTTCTCGCGCCCGATGAACTCCACACGCGAAAACTATTGGGGTGACAACATCCTCGGCGCAAAAGGAAATGACGAGTATTTCCATCCCGAGGTTGTGGCCGCCAACAATTTCCG
>URZG01000290.1 GCA_900552325.1 uncultured Porphyromonadaceae bacterium
CCGGCTCGTAGTCGGCATTGCCGATAAGCGAGAAGGGAGGGGTGTTGTGCTCGGTGGCGAACTCCGAGGCGAACACGGCTCCCGGCTGCTGCTGGGGTGTCTGTGCTTGTGTCATCATTGCAGTTGCTGCTGTCAATGCTATCAATGCTTTTTTCATATAATATGTTTAAGTTATTATTTCATAAATACGAGCCACACGGCGACCACCATCAGCCCCATTGCGGCGATATGGTTCCAGCGGAGAGTGAACCCCTCGAACATCACCAGCGAGAACACCACGAAAACAACCAGCGTGATAACCTCCTGGATGATCTTGAGCTGCATCAGGGAGAAAGGGCCTCCGTTCTCCTCGAACCCCATGCGGTTTGCGGGCACCTGCAGGCAATATTCTATCAGGGCTATGCCCCACGACAGGAGTATGATCAGCCACACAGGCCAGGTGGTGGAAATCCCCATCGACTGAAGTTTCAGATGGCCGTACCAGGCGAAGGTCATGAAAATGTTGGCCAGTACCAGAAGTACCAGCGTGAGAACGGCTGTATTCACTTCTCTTCGGATAAAAGTCTGCGTAAGTTAACAAGGTTGAAATAGCGGCGCCCCTCTTTGGTGAAAAAGAGGTCGCGGCTGAGGGCATCGGCGCGCCGCCACGCCGGGGCGAGCCCGGAGGAATCAGGGCGCACGTCGGCGGGAATATCATCGAATGTCACTTCGAAAATCTCAGCCGCGGGAGGGAAACCGAGCGCCACGAACATCCGCGGCATACCTCCGGCCCCGTCAGGTCCCTCGATCACCACCGATGCCGTAGAGGAACGTCGCGGAATCAGCCGCCCGTCGTCAGGCGTGGTAAGGGTCTGCTCTTTAAGCAGGTCAAGACCTTTTGAGGAATCAAAAAAGCAGCGCGAGAGCCCGCGGAGAAAGAAATCAGGGGTGTAGCGGCGTTTTTCGGTGATTATACCTTTCGCCGTGCGGTAGCGCTCCACCCCTTTGCGCTGGGCCGTGGAACCGGCAAGGGCGAAGTTGGTGCGTATATCCCAGGCTTTCTCCCCCATCGGGTAAAAGAAAGTCCGGCTGTCGTCGGTCTCGAAATATGCGGTGTTGCCCTCGGCATCGGTCACACCGAAAGTGGCGTGTATGCCGCGGGGCTGAGGCAGCGAGCGCAGGAGGGAATCGAAATCCTCCACCGTGCGGCATACCTCCAGGGCACGGCGCATCACCACACCCTCGCGGTCGCGGCAACCGGGGGAGTTCGGCGAGAGATTGTAGACAGCAGTGTTCATCACAGCGAAACCCGCCGTATTCATCCCTACCCACACCTCGGCACGACGGGTGTCCCCGCCATTGAAAAGCCCGATGAACGCCATCGTGGAATCGGTAGCCTCCACCTTGTCGATGAAATTGGAGGAAGCCCCCGTGTCGCGGTGCTTCCACAGAATAGTACGTCCCGAAAGTGTCGACACGCCCGGCACCACAGCCGAAGTGCATGCCGCAGCCCTGTCTGTCGATGCAAACAGAACAAGGATACATATAAATAATGTGACAAGTCGGTTCATAATTGCAAATTTAGCTCTCTTTTCTGTATTTTTTGGTCTTTTGAGGGAAAAAAGCTAACTTTGAAAATCCAATTTCTCAGAATACAATGCAGCCCCAAGCACCGTATATATATAGTCTCCCGCTGAAAGTGCGCGACTACGAAGTTGATTCACAGGGTATTGTAAACAATGCCAACTACCTGCACTACCTCGAGCACACCCGTCATGAGTTCTGTCAGGAAAAAGGCGTGTCGTTCCGCGACATGCAGCGTGCCGGCATCGACCCCGTAGTACGCAAGATAGAGATCAGCTACCTCACCCCCCTGCGGCTTGCCGAAGAGATGGTGTCGTCGCTTTGGATGGAACGCCGCGGCGCCCGCTTCATTTTCCACCAGGATATCTTCAACGCCAAAGGAAAAGAAGTGGTGAAAGCCCTCGTACACATAGTGTGCCTGGAAAACGGCCGCATATCGCGCGGCGATACCCTGGCCGAAGCCTTCGGCCTCACCGACTGACATTCCGCCGATGGATATTATTCTAAAAGACAATCCCGGCTACCCGCGGCGGCTTGCCGCCGTGGCGGATGCTCCGGAAGCCTTGTACGCCCTCGGCGAGGCTCCCCTCAACGCGCCGCATACGATAGCCATAGTGGGAACCCGGTCGGCCACTCCGTATGCCCTCAGGTTCATCAACAGCCTGGTGGATTCGCTCGCCGCCATGCTTCCGCGCCCGGTGATAGTCAGCGGGCTGGCTGTGGGATGCGACATCATGGCGCACCGCCGCGCGATGGAGCGCAGCCTCCCCACAGTAGCGGTGCTCGCCCACGGTCTGCAGACAATCTATCCCGCCTCTCACACGCAGTTCGCCCGCTCCATGGTGGAGGGGCGCGGAGGGATGCTGCTCACGGCCTAT
>URZG01000291.1 GCA_900552325.1 uncultured Porphyromonadaceae bacterium
GCGTAAGGCGACGACATGGAGGTTCCCGACGACTCCATCCAGTAACAGGTACGGCCCCCTTCGGCAGCCTGAACCATATTCCGGAGATCCTCACCCGACTGCAGCGCCCAGGGGCCGGATACCGACGAGATGATGCCTCCCCCCGGAGCGCAGAACGACGGGAGCACCCTGCCGTCACGTAATGTACTGAAACTGCTGAAACCTGATACCGTGAGCGGCGCCATAAGCCCTCCTTCCGACGACCGGGAGGTCAGCGATCCCACCACAGCAGGACCCGCGCCACAGGCCAGATCGTTAATGGACCGGCGGTTGGAACATTCGGCTGAAAGCTCATTACCCGACAGCATGAAATTGATGCCGGCGGAAGCGAATACCTCGGCCTCGGTTCCCGGCGCGCCCTCCACTTCCACACCGATCCAATGATTGGTGAGGTCGCCCGGATTCGTCACATCAAAAGCCATCGTGGCATTGTAGCGGCCGTTCTCGGGATTGACCTCACACGACACAGTCACGTAACCCGATGCGAAAAGCCGCGAGAAATCGGCATCGGCATTATCCGCATCATAGTCGGGCGTCATAAGCCGCACGGTATTCTTCCCGGCGGCAATGTCAACCGTGGGGAAAGTATGCACCACCTCCTTCGTGTCGGAGTCATATACGAGGACTTTCAAAGCCAGCGGCCGGCTGTCCATACTCCACATATCCACCACGCCACTCACCCTGTGAGGGGAATATATCGGATATTCCCTACAGAAAGCCTGCACGCGCGGCTTGCCGGACGTATGCGAATACCTGAAAAATCCGCCCCATTTCCCGCCGTCGTTACCCGCCGAGATGCACACCATCGCATCTTCCGACAGCCGCTCGAGGTAACGGTTGAAAAGCGAGGTGCCGTCATGGGGCCCCAGCGAGGATGAAATCGACATGTTCACCACCGGCACCGGCGCCTGCACACTCCGGGCATAATCAACCACCTCCTCGATGCCGGCCAAAAGGTGCGCCTCATGCAGACCGGAGGTAGTCGCCACAATATCGGCCTCCGGTGCCACCCCATAAAAATCATTCCCCTTGTATCCCCCGGCAAGAATCCCCGCCACATGAGTGGCATGCCAGTTCTGCGCATCGTCAGTGCTCCATCCGGCAATCTCTCCCGCCGACAGCAGCCGGAGAGGAGCCGGCTCCGCAACAGAATAGTCTACAAGCCGACGCACGCGCGAAAGCCCGTCGGCATCGGTGAAATTAATATGGTTCGGATCGAAACCAAGGTCGGTAAAACCTACCACCACTCCTTTTCCCGAAAACCCGGAGTGAGCAGCCCCCGCACGATACACCTCGTCGAGTCCGCAGAAACGCCTTGCCAGGTCCATAGCCGGCGATGCGCAGATGCCCGACTCCATCCTGAGCACTCCCGGCGCCGAAAGCACCTCCTCCAGACGTTCCTGCGGCACGGATACCAGCACGAGGTCACCTCTGCGCGCATATTCATAAACGAAATCGGGCACATCTGCCGAAGCATCCTCCAGGCGCATGATAGCGGGGATATACAATTTGCCTCCTTCGCGGGAGGCACCTGTGTGTGCCCCCGGATCGAGCGGTTCAGGAGAGTCGAACACAAAACGTGTCAACGGCGAAGCCGTACCCTCCCCCATTGCAGGGAAGGATACGGCTGCGGCATATAAGAAGAGAGAAAGATATTTTTTCAATTCGGATTATTTTACGACAATCTTGTGGGAGAGCGATGATGTGGCGGTAGATGCGCGGAGCACATACACTCCGGCGGGAAGACCGGCGGCAATGACCTGCAGCTCGGAACCTTCGGTGGCAAAGGAAGCCGCCTGCGCGCCCTGCATGTTATAGAGGGCTACGGCGATGCCGCTTTCGGCAGGCGAGGAAACCTCATATATGCCTTCCCCGAGGGGATTGATCATAATCGCCGACTCATCTGAGGCCACATCCTTGACTGCCGACTCGCCGAGAATATATTTCAGACCCTTGTAAGCGTCGACCAGTCCGTTGGCCCCCCATTTGTCGGAAGCACCTTCTGGTTTGTAGGAAGTGGCTTTGATAACGTTGCGGATATCCTCGGTGGTGAGGTCAGGATCAGCCTGGAGCCAGAGGGCGGCCACACCGGCCATGTGGGGGGATGCCATAGAGGTACCGGCCATGATGGTCCAATAGTAAGGTTTGCCGTTCTCATCCTCATATACATCCTTTACAGGCGTGAAATATTCGCTCAGATAGTTGAAATGACTACGGGCGTAGACGGTGTTCATCGTAGAGATGATCACATAACCGGGAGCGAGCACATCGGGCTTGAGAGTTCCGTCAAGCATGTGGCCCCAGGAAGAGAACGATACCGGGCAATGGATTTCAGGTTCGGCCGGATAGATAGCTCCGTAGGAATTCGTATCCTCGCCACCCTGGCGTGTGGAATATGCAC
>URZG01000292.1 GCA_900552325.1 uncultured Porphyromonadaceae bacterium
TCGGTTCGCTTGTGTGGGACGGTAAGGCGCCCGGCGAGGCCCTCCTTGAGGAACTCCCCAAGCACACGAAGTTCCACAAAGGTGATACCATAGTCACATCCGGCTACTCGGCTGTATTTCCCGAGGGGATCCCGGTAGGGGTGGTGCTGGGAAATGCACGCGGCGGCGACGATAATTTTTTCACCTTGCGTATAAGGCTTTTCACCGACTTCAACTCCCTCTCAACAGTGAAGATCATCTCCAACACCGACATAGAGGAAATTAAGGCCGTGGAGGCCGAGACAAGTCAATCACAGGAGCAATGACAAAGGAAGTGCTGAAATATTCGCTGATGTTCGTCATCCTCGTAGTGGCGCAGGCGGTGGTGTTCAACCACCTGTGTCTGTGGAATGTGGCGATGCCTCTGGTATTCATCTATTTCATAATGGCGCTCCCGGTCACGGTGCCGTTCAGCGGCACGGTGGCCCTGTCGTTTCTGCTGGGCCTGTCGGTTGATGTGTTCTCCAATACCCCCGGCATGAATGCGCTGGCCTGCACGTTGCTCGGCGCGCTGAGACTGCCTGTATTGCGTCTCTATTATCCGCGCGAAGAGGATATGACCCAGCCGGAACCGTCGGCACGTACTCTCGGAGCCGGAGTGTTCCTCAAGTATGTTTTCACGCTGACAACGATATATTGCCTGATGTTTTTCTTCATCGAGGCGTTCACCTTTTACGACTGGCTGCTGATGCTCGCAAGGGCCGGCGCATCAACCATCCTGACTTTCATTATCATTCTGGCAATAGCGGCGCTTTCGGTGCGCCGTCGCTGATAAGTAACTGGTCGAAATTATTTTAATGTTTGTTCGGATAGAGTTTTTTGAGGATTTTGCCGAAGAAACATTGAAATAATCAGATCGGTGAATATAAAATAATTTTGAACAGTTACTTATGCGTAAAGATTATAATTTAGAGAAGCGTAAATATGTTGTGGGGGGATTCCTGGTGGTGATCACCCTCATTTATTTATGCCGTCTTTTCACTCTTCAGATCTCGGAGGACAAATATAAGGATTATGCCGACAACAACGCTTTCCTGAAGAAAACCGTCTATCCCTCGCGAGGACTGATCTATGACCGCAACGATTCGCTGGTGGTGTTCAACCAGCCGGCTTACGACGTGATGATGATTCCCCGCGATGTGCATGATTTCGATACGATAGATTTCTGCAACACTCTCCAGATCACACCTGCCATTCTGCGGGAACGCCTGGAATCCATGCGGAAATCTCCATCGTATTCGGCCTACACACCGCAGACACTTCTGTCGCACCTCTCTGCCCGCGACTACGGCCGGCTTCAGGAAAAACTTTACCGCTACCCCGGCTTCTTCATTCAGAAGCGCATCCTGAGGCAGTACAACTACAACGGCTCGGGAAACCTGCTGGGCAATATCCGTGAGGTATCGCAGGCCGATATCGACCGCGATCCCTATTTCGAGCCGGGCGACTATTGTGGTGACCTCGGTATTGAAAAGAGCTACGATACCTTTCTGCGTGGCGTGAAAGGGAAGGAGATCCTTATCCGTGACGCGCGCGGACGTATCCGTGGCCGTTATGAGGACGGCGCACGCGACATCGCGCCCGTGTCGGGGCATGATCTCAAGCTGAGTATCGACATGGGGCTCCAGCAGTACGCCGAATCACTGATGGTGAACAAAATCGGCGCCGTGGTAGCCATCGAGCCGTCGACAGGCGAGATTCTCTGCATGGTGTCGTCGCCGACCTATGACCCTACGTCGCTTATCGGGCGCGAGCGCGGCAAGAACTATGCGGCTCTCGTCAACGATCCGCTGAAACCCCTTTTCGACCGCGCGCTCCAGGGGGCGTATCCCCCCGGTTCTACTTTCAAACCTTCTCAGGGACTGATTTTTCTGCAGGAAAATATCGTGACACTCGGAACGTCCTATCCCTGCTCGCGTGGTTTCATCAGCGGACGCCTGCGTGTGGGCTGCCACGGTCACGGCTCGCCCATCGCTCTCAAACCGGCTCTACAGACCTCATGCAACGCCTATTTCTGCTGGGGATTCAAGGCCATGGTCGACAAACGCTCCAAGTACGGTTCTTCCGACAAGGCGTTCGAGGTATGGAAAAACCATCTCGTTTCCATGGGTTACGGTTATAAGCTCGGGGTAGACCTCCCGCATGAAGGTCGCGGATTCATTCCCAATGCCAAGTTCTATAACAAGGTGTACGGCGAAGGGCACTGGAGCGCGAACACAATCATATCCGTGTCGATCGGCCAGGGCGAGATTCTGGCCACTCCTCTCCAGATCGCCAACCTGTGCGCCACCATCGCCAACCGCGGCTGGTTCATCACCCCTCATGT
>URZG01000293.1 GCA_900552325.1 uncultured Porphyromonadaceae bacterium
TATTTATCATCCAGATGGAGCGGAATAGGGGGTATGTGCCGTCGAAAATATATGCCTGATATGGTTTTACGGCATGGAGGGAGTTGTCGCGGCGCACCGGCATTACTTTCACGTCGGTGACGAAATCGGTGGCCGTGGAGTCGTCGCGCTCCAGCGTGCGCGTTTTCTCCTCCACCGACATATCGGCTGTACGGAGGTCGGACGAGATCCAGCTTACACCCACGAGACCTACCGCGTTGGGGCGTTTGCGCACGGCATCGAACACTCCTTTCATGGAGTTGGCCGAATATACGTTGGGGGCGAATGAGGCTCCGTGCATTATGGAATCGACGGCGTAGGTCACCACCGACGAGCCGTTGCCGTCGAACACCACCTGGATGTCGCCCAGTTTTGAGGGCGCGATTTCGTCCCAGCGCTTCACTTTGCCGGTGAGTATCTCGGCCAGCTCGCCGACCGAGAGGTTCTCCACGTCGTTGGCGGGATTGACAATTACCGCTATGGCATCGACTGCGATACGCTTGAAATGCTTCTTGTTGCGCAGCACTTTTTCCTGCTCGGGAGTGAGCGGGGTGGCTGTTACGGCCACACGGGCCGACCCGTTCATGAGAGAGTCTATAGCCGAGCGGTTGTCGATATAATAAGGTAATACCGAGGCGTGCGGGTAACAGAACTCGAACACTTCGATTTCCTGCTCTATGATATTCTCAAAAGAGGCGTCGCAGGCCAGAACCAGTGTGCCTGATGTGGATGAGTTTTCCTGAGGCGCCTGCTTTTTGCCGGTGCCGTGACAGGCGGAGAGCAATATCGCCGCCGTCGCAGTAATAGCCATTGTACTGAGAATCTTCATTGGGCTTGGAAACAGTTGGGTTTGCAAAGCAAAGTTACAGAACTTTTGCCAATTATGAAAAAATCGCGGCTACAAAAATAACTGCAGCCGCCATTTAATATGCATGTTCGGTTACACGTGGGGGATGTCATTCGTCGTCACGGTTGGCGAACTGCCTGAAACCTCGCCAGATACCGTAAACTACAAGTATTATGCCTGAAACCCACCGGAGCCATTCCCAGTCACCGTAGAAGTTGAATACCCCGGTGAGGATCAGCACACCGATGGTGACATAGAATATTATCATGAAAATGCCGAATACCATTCTCATGGTGCGGGGAGCGCCGGGGTGACGGCGTGTATTGTTGTCTCGTTCCATAATTCTGTCGTTTTAGTTGGCTCTCAATTAGTCTTTATTGTTTAACGTAGTCTTTATTGTTTAACGCGCTGGCACGGTTAATGTTCATTGGTCGGCCGGTGTTTCAAAATTAACTAAAAATCGGTCGAGAGTGTTAAATTCGCGATGATTATTAAGTATCATTAACACTCATGTGCCTGATTCCTGCCGCCTGAAATCGTTAAATTTGTATCCCGATTCCATCCCGGCGGTTCGTGAAAAGTTTCTGCCGGTCATTTCATAACTATCTACGATGCTTGCTCCACTTGCCGAACGGTTGCGTCCGCGCAATCTTGATGAATATATAGGTCAGGCCCATCTTGTAGGGCCCGGAAGTATCCTGCGCAGGATGATTGATTCCGGGCGCGTGAGTTCGTTTATCCTCTGGGGACCTCCCGGAGTGGGGAAGACCACACTTGCCAGAATAATCGCCAACACCACGCAGACAAAGTTCTTCACTCTCTCGGCTGTGACGTCAGGGGTGAAGGATGTGCGCGAGGTTATTGACAGATGTCGCCAAGAGGCTCAGAGCATGTTCTCGCAGGGGCGCCCGATCCTGTTTATCGACGAGATCCACCGATTCTCGAAGTCGCAGCAGGACTCGCTGCTCGGGGCGGTTGAGAACGGCACGGTGACGCTTATCGGCGCCACTACCGAGAATCCGTCGTTCGAGGTCATCAGGCCGCTGCTGTCGCGCGCGCAGGTCTACACCCTCCGGCCGCTCGAGGCTGCTGAGCTGCAGGTGCTTCTGGACAGGGCGGTGAAAACCGACGAGATTCTGTCGCGGCGCGATGTGCGGGTGGAGCAGACCGACGCCCTTTTCCGTTTCTCGGGGGGCGACGCGCGCAAATTGCTCAATATCCTCGATCTCCTCGAGCAGTCGACCCCTCACGGCACCCCTATGGTGATCAATGACAGGGAGGTGATCGACCGGCTGCAGGAGAAGACTGCGTTCTTTGACCGCTACGCCGTCTGCGTGAACGACGACGGCTCGCTGCTCTATCACCGCTACGGCTGCGCGCGGCTCAAGCCGGATCAATGCAGGATCTACAGCCGGAAAACGGCCGAGGCCGGCGGCTACGAGCCGTGCCCG
>URZG01000294.1 GCA_900552325.1 uncultured Porphyromonadaceae bacterium
AATTCATACCCGAGATGCACGACCCCTATTCCGACATCGCCCTGATGAACGCCGCAACCGGTGAAGTCACCGACATCACCCGCAACGGTTATTTCGACGCCTCGCCGCGTTTCACTCCCGAAGGGGATGCCATCGTGTATATCACCGACACCTACGGCATGCGCAACCATGCCTCGTGGGGCTCGCAGACCGACGTCATGATCGCGTTCCTCAACCGCGAGGCCCGCGACCGGTTCATGATGAGCAAGGAGGATGCCGCGCTTGCCGAAGAGGCCAGGAAAGAGGCTTCGAAGAAAGCCGAGGCCGACAAGAAGGATGCCAAGAAGGGTAAGAAGTCCGACAAGTCCAAGAAAGAGGATGCTGATAAAGATAAGCCCGTCACAGTGGAACTTGACGGTATCGACACCCGCATCATGCGTCTTACCCCCTGGTCGTCCGACTATTCCGACGCCATCGTCAGCGCCGACGGAGAGACTCTCTATTATCTCGCCGATACGGGCGACGGGCCCGATCTGTGGACCCTCCCTCTGCGCGAGGGTGACCCCTCGCTGGCTGCCCATATCGGCTCCGGCGGCATTTCGCTTCAGGCTACCAAGGACGGCAAGACCCTCTTCGTGATGGGGCCGAAAATGAGCAAGATCGACAAGGGCGACAAACTTAAAGCTATCAAGGCCGACGCCAAACACGACATCGATCCCGCCGCCGAGCGCGAAGCCATGTTCGACTACATGGCCGCTGAGGAGGGCGCCCGTTTCTACGACACAGGCATGCATGGCGTGGACTGGCCGATGATGACAGCCGCCTACCGCCGCTTCCTCCCCCATATCAACAACAACTACGATTTCGCAGAAATGCTCAGCGAGATTTTAGGTGAGCTCAACGTGTCGCACACCGGCGGCCGCTACCGCGGAGCCGCTGCCTCCAATGCCGACCGCACGGCATCGCTGGGACTTCTCTACGACATGGCCTACGACGGTCGCGGCCTGAAGGTCGACGAGATAATCACCGACGGCCCCTTCGACAAGGCTGCCTCGCGCATGGTTCCCGGCTCGGTAGTCACTGCCGTGAACTCGGTGGAGATAACTCCCGACACCGACATGGGTGCCCTGTTCAATAATATCGCCGGCAAGAAAACCCTCGTGGCGTTCACCACTCCCGCCGGCGAGGAAATTACCGAAGTAGTGTCGCCGGTAGGGCAGGGGGCCATCTCCGATCTCCTCTATCAGCGTTGGGTGCGCCGTCGTGCCGCCCAGGTGGACTCCCTTTCCAACGGACGCCTCGGTTATGTTCATATCGAGTCGATGAGCGACGACTCTTTCCGCCCGATGTATTCGGCCCTTTTCGGAAAATACAACAACCGCGAAGGTGTGGTGGTGGATATCCGCTGGAACGGCGGCGGCCGCATGCACGAGGATATAGAGGCGCTGCTGACCGGTCAGAAATATCTCACGCAGGTGATCCGCGGCAAGGATGTGTGCGACATGCCTTCACGCCGCTGGAACAAGCCGTCAGTGATGCTCGTTGCCGAACCGTGCTACTCCAACGCCCACGGCACCCCCTGGGTATATCAGCACCAGAAGATCGGCAAAGTAGTGGGTATGCCAGTGCCGGGAACAATGACTTCAGTCAACTGGGTCACCATGCAGGACCCTTCGCTGATCTTCGGCATCCCCGTGATCGGCTACCGTACCGCCGAAGGGAACTATCTGGAGAATACCCAGCTCGAACCTGACGTGAAGGTGGCCAACTCGCCCGAATCGATAGTGACCGGCGAGGATACGCAGCTGCGTGTGGCCGTGGAGACACTGCTGCGGCAGATCGACGGCAAATAACCGCCGGGGCTCAACTTTGCCCTGCGCTGAAACGTTGAGATTACATACGGATGACGCCCGCCAAAGGGTGCCCGTATGTAATCCCGACGTTTCAGCTTTTTTACCATATATGGGAACAGGTTTTTTATCACTTTTCGCCGTTACGGCGCCTGAGGATGCCGCTTCCGTGATCCGGGAGTCGCATGGGGCGGCCGACGCGCTCATCCCGAGCCACGACATCGCCATGACGATCCTGAAACTTATCGACAGGATGCTCGACTGGCTCGGCCTGGAGCATGAGCAGCGCATCGAGGAGATTGTCTACACTGCCATTATATTCGGTATATCTCTCGTAATCGGCCTGGCGGTCAGATGGGTAGTGGTATTCGCCATACGCAAGTTCATGGCGCACCGCCACAGTGTGGCCGTGGGGCAGCTTCTGAAGATGCGCACCGTCAGCAAGTGCACGCATTTCATACCGCCCCTGGTGTT
>URZG01000295.1 GCA_900552325.1 uncultured Porphyromonadaceae bacterium
GACGAGGGGATAAAGAAACAGTTCTCGGTGATAGAGCGCCTGGCGGCGCAGGCCGACGAGATTGTAAACTGCGGCGATGCCGGGCAGGAGGGTGAGCTTATCCAGCGCTGGGTGATGCAGAAAGCCGGAGTGAAGTGCCCGGTGAAACGCCTGTGGATCTCCTCCCTGACCGACGAGTCGATCCGCGAAGGGTTCGCCTCCCTGCGCCCCGCATCCGACTTCGACAATCTGTATTATGCCGGACTGTCACGGGCCATCGGCGACTGGATCCTCGGCATGAACGGCACACGCCTCTACTCACTCAAATACGGACAGTCGGCCACCGGTCAGCGCAACAATGTGCTCTCCATAGGGCGTGTGCAGACCCCTACCCTCGCCCTGATCGTGCAGCGGCAGAAAGAGATCACCGATTTCAAGCCCGAGGACTACTGGGAGTTGAAAACACTCTACCGCGAAACAACATTTTCGGCTACCTCCGGGAAATTCAAGAACGAGGAGGAAGCGCAGAAAATCGTGGAGCGCATCGCGGCAGCCCCATTCACAGTCACCGACGTCACCCGCAAGAACGGCCGCGAGGCGCCACCGCGGCTCTTCGACCTGACCTCACTCCAGGTGGAATGTAACAAAAACTGGGGATGGACCGCGGAGGAATCGCTCAAACTGATCCAGAGCCTCTATGAGAAAAAGGTGACCACCTACCCGCGCGTGGACACCACCTATCTTTCCGACGACATATATCCGAAAGTGCCGGGTATACTGCGGCAGATGACACCTTACGCACCCCTCACCGCCCCTGTTCTTGCCGGCAAACTGCCCAAAAGCAAAAAGGTGTTCGACAACTCCAAAGTCACCGACCACCATGCCATCATCCCCACCGGCCAGTCTCCCGAACGGCTCGTGGGCAACGAGCGGCTGATGTATCACCTCATCGCACGCCGCTTCATAGCCGCCTTCTATCCCGACTGTCTCTACGAGGCCACCACCGTCACCGGAAAAGCCGACGACGTGGAGTTCCGTGCCAACGGCAAAGTGATAACCTCCCCCGGATGGCGCGAGGTCTACAAGAACGACCGGCCGGCCCGGAACGCCGAGAATCCCGGAGAGAAAGAGGGGGAGCAGTCCGACAATATCCTCCCTCCGTTCCAGGCGGGGGAATCCGGTCCCCACACCCCTTCGCTGGCGAAAAAGACCACACAACCGCCCAAATACTACACCGAGGGCACGCTGCTGCGCGCAATGGAATCGGCCGGCAAGACCGTGGACGACGAGACGCTGCGCGAGGCAATGAAGGAGAACGGCATCGGGCGTCCGTCAACACGCGCCGCCATCATCGAGACCCTTTTCAGGCGCCGGTACATCCAGCGCCAGCGCAAAAGTATCACCGCCACACAGGCCGGTATCGACCTCATCGAGACAATCGACGAAGAGATACTTAAAAGCGCGAAACTTACCGGCCTTTGGGAAAACAAACTCCGGCGCATAGAGCGCGGCGACTTCTCCGCGGCTGAATTCATCGACGAACTGAAAGCCATGATGCAGCAGATTGTGGTGAATGTGCTCAGCGACAATTCCCGCCGCCTGATCGATGCCGGACAGAACCTTTCATCCCAGGGAAACGTTTCAAAAGAGCCGGCGGGGAAAGAACCGGCTTCCGCACCGAAGAAACGCAAGCCGCCCGTCAAGAAACTCGAGCAGATACCCTGCCCGCAGTGCGGCAAAGGGCATATTCTCAAAGGTCATACGGCCTACGGCTGCTCTGAATTCCGCTCGGGATGCGCGCTCAGGCTCGATTTCGGAGAGTATCCGGCCGATCTCACCCCGGCGAAACTCAACACCCTTATAAAGAAAAAATTCAGATCCGCCACAAAATGACCACAAACCTCATCATACAATGGATATCGATCGGCATTATTTTCCTGATTATTCTAATAATAGCGATACGGAAAATAGTGCGGGCGCTGCGTGGCGGCAACCGCTCCGGAGGCTGTTCATGCGGCAGCTGCTCCTCATGCCCCGGATGCGCCGGACATACCCCCGCTGACAAGTCCGGAACCATGCACGACACGAAACCACACACGAAACCGCAGAAATAAGAACCGGCAATAAAAACAACGGAAAAATTTGGCGGTTTGCAAAATTATGTTTAACTTTGCACCTGCAAAGACGAAACGGGTGCATGCAATGCAACTCACCATCCGTTTCAAAAGCCTTAATAGAGCGATTCTTTGTGCTTTTCAACATTTTGGTACCATGGCCGAGTGGTTAGGTAACGGTCTGCAAAACCGTCTACAGCGGTTCG
>URZG01000296.1 GCA_900552325.1 uncultured Porphyromonadaceae bacterium
TCTATGCGGTCATCCTTGGTGGCGTGGGTGCGGAAAATCGGGGTGAACACACCGAACTGGATCCAGCGGAGCACCAGCTCGGGATTGTTGACGGTAGCCTCGTCGGTGAAGGCATGGCCTCCGAGGTCGTGGCCCCAGTAGGCGTACCCCACATTCGAGGCGGTGGCGGTGAAATAGGGCTGGAACGCCAGGGTGGGGAAATTGATCAGTGCGTCGCCCGAGAAACCGATCTGGTAGCGGTGGCTCCCCAGACCGCCCCAGCGGTGGAAAATCACCGGACGGCGGTCAGGCCGGTTTTTCTTCATATCGTTGTAGAACACGTGGTTGCACCAGAAGGTCTGTCCCAGGCCCGAGGTGTAGGGGCTGGTGAGGTGCTGCTGCCAGTCGAGCCACCAGAAATCCACCCCCTCGCGTTCGTGGTCGCGGATGATGTTGCTGAAAAATGATTTTGTAAAATCGGGGAAATCGAGGTTCCAGGCTATCGTGCCGTTGTCGGTGTAGCGGCCTCCGAGTTCGGAGTCCATCGCCGAGAAGTAGCCCGGCGACTCCACGCTGTTGATGCCGTCGGCAGGATGGAGGTTGAGGGCCACGCGGAAATTGCGGTCATGGATCTCGCCGAGGAGTTTCTCCGGCTCGGGGATGAGGTTGGTGTTCCACGACCATCCGGTCCAGCCGCCGATGCCGGCCGACTGGCTACCGCCGTCGCCGTTCCAGTGCCAGTCCATGTCGAGGATCATCACATCGGCGGGGATGTCGTTCGACGCCAGGTCGTTCATGATGCTGCGGTAGTCATCGGCCGAGTAGGAGGCATATTTGCTGTACCAGTAGCCGAACACATAATCGGGTGGCAGGGGGATGCGGCCGGCGATACGGGTGAAGTCGCCGATCGCTTTCTTGTAGTCCGAGCCGTAGCCCATGAAATAAAGGTCGGTGGCATGCGGGTCCTTGCGCGCGCTCCACCAGTCATAGCCCACCGTTGCGTCGTACTCCAGCGGGAAAGAGCGGCTGCCGTCGGGGCGCGCCGCCGTCCACGAATCGTCGATCACGGCCCATCCCGAGCGCGAGATGAGGCCGTTCTCCATCTCGCGGCGCTTGTTGTCGCCGTTCGAGCCGTCAAGTGTGCGGCAGGTGCCCTTGAGGTTGAGCGGATCGGGTTTGCCGGGATACCACAGCACTTCCCTGCCGTTATGTGTCATCGTGACGGTGAGATTTTCGGGCGATGCGGGAAGGGTGCGCGGATTGGTGCCCTTCCGGTATCTCAGGCGGAGTTTGCCGGTAGTTATATAGAGGTACCGGTCATCCTCGCTCTGTGTAAATTGAGGTACATCGTCCATCTCGCGGTTCTGCACCGTAAAGGTAGCGCGATCCTCGAATTCGCCTTTGTCGCTGTATTCGATTCGGATCATCTCGTCGGTCAGCACCGTAAAACGTGCGTTTCCCGCCACCACGGTGGCGGCGGGATCGGCAACGGGATTCAAGGCAAAGGCCGTGGCCGTAGTCATGGCCAGGACCAACGGGGCAATAATCCCCCGCATGGTCGCAGTCTTAGAAATAAGGAAGTCCACAGGATTAATATGAAAAAAGAATTGTTTGATCGGTTTGGTATTGCAAAATTACCACCTCGACACCCCCTCGTCAATACATCAAAGCCAAAATGTAGTCTGCATAAAACTATATTTATCTGTTTATCAACCCAATCAATCCGCCGACGGCGCCAATTTAAGTAGTCGTTTACAAGCCGTTTCAGGCCGTATGCCACCAAAAAAAAACAGATATCACGTGCGTGTCGTTGCGTATCCCGCCGAATATTCCTATCTTTGCATAGTTTTTCCAAATATCTGTAATCCACGGGCCAATCCGGAATTTCAGGCGCATGCCGGAGCGGGCACCTAATACCATGCATATCCTTACTTATATTCATATTTCTATTTACAATGGACTTTTTTAAGAAAGCTCTATGCGGCGCTGTCATGGCCTCATCGGCTGTGATTCCGGCTTTTGACGCCACATTCGTGGGCGACCGCACCGACTTCCGCGACGAGACAATCTATTTTACCATGACGACCCGTTTCTATGACGGGGACCCCGACAACAACGTCTACTGCTGGGACGGCGTCAAGAACATCAACGACCCCGAATGGCGCGGCGACTTCAAGGGGCTGATCAAGAAACTCGACTACATCAAGGCGCTCGGTTTCACTGCCGTGTGGATCACCCCCGTGGTCGAGAACGGTTCCGGTCTCGACTATCACGGCTACCATGCCATGAATTTCAGCAAGG
>URZG01000297.1 GCA_900552325.1 uncultured Porphyromonadaceae bacterium
CAGCCGATCCCGCCGAGGCGGCATCGGGGCTGGCTCCCGGTCTCTACATCATCGGGAACAAAAAGGTATATATAAAGTAAGACAGCACAGGAATTATAATTGGAAAACTTACAAAGCTAAAAATGATGTAAAAAAAGAAGGGGCAGACCGTGAGGTCAGCCCTTTTTTCGTAATTTTGCAGTATGAGACTCGTTATACAGCGTGTCGGTCAGGCGAAGGTTGAAGTATCCGGCCGACTGATTTCCGATATAGGGCGCGGAATGATGATCCTCGTCGGAGTGGAGACCGGCGACACCCCCGACGACGCGCGGTGGCTCGCCGACAAAACAGTGGCGCTGCGCATCTTCCCGCGGCCCGATTCCGAAAGCGACGTGATGGACTGCAGCGTGCGTGACATCGGCGGCGACATACTCGCCATAAGCCAGTTCACCCTCACGGCAAGCACTCGAAAAGGGAACCGCCCCTCATACATCCGCGCCGCACGGGGAAAGGAGGCCGAACCCCTCTATGAGCTTTTCTGCACACTCGTGGAGGAACGGCTCGGCAAAGCCGTGCGACGCGGCATTTTCGGCGCCGACATGCAGGTAAGTCTTACAAACGACGGCCCCGTGACAATCATAATGGACTCGCGGCTCCGCGAATGATCCGCCATTTCTATAACAACTCTTTATATAACACCACTGCTCCGCAAGATCATACGACCTCACGGAGCAGTGTATGTATTTTAGAAGGAGGGTTATTTCTTTGTTGTAGCGGCCTCGTCGGCAGCTTCAGCGGCTTCAGCAGCCTGATCCTCGGCGATCTCCGACTCCTTGAACTCGGTGACTCCGGCGCCGATAAGATCGTTGTACCAGGCGAAAAGTTTGCGGATATCCGTGGTGTAAACGCGGTCGCGGTCGAAGTCGGGAAGGATAGTGCCGAAATATTCACGCACTGCCTCGTCGTTGCCGATAGCCTTCACATCCACGGGCTTGCCGCCGTTGGCTTCCTTCACCTTCTCGAGCACGTCAGCCAGAGGTATATCCTCATCGGTGGTGTACATCGAGATGTCGCCGAGCGACACAACCTTGTCGTGTGCGTATGCAGGCATACGCTTGCCGGTGGCGAGGCTTTCAACGATAAGCATGTTCTTGCCGTTGCTTACCAGACGGTATAAACCGGGTTTGCCGGAGATGGAAAGAATTTTTTTAAGCATAAGAATGTGTGGGAGTTATTCAGTCGTTTGAAAAAATGTGTTTGAGTTTGGAGAACAGACGGTTCACCGTCGATTCAGAAGGTGTGACATCGGGCTGCCCCTTGAGCGACTCGAAAGCCTCGCGTTCCTTGTCGTTGAGCGATTCGGGCACATAGACCATCACATTGATCAGCTCATCGCCTGTACCGCCACCCTGCACCGAGGGGAGACCCTTGCCGCGGAGACGAAGCACCTTGCCGGGCTGAGTGCCGGCGGGGATGTTGAGCCGCGCCCTGCCGGTGATGGTCGGCACCTCGGCCGAGCCGCCGAGCGCAGCCGTGGGGATATCAAGCATCAGATTGTATATCACATCGTTGCCGTCACGTATAAGTTCGGGATGTTTCACCTCCTCGATAACCACGAGCAGGTCGCCGTTCACACCGCCGCGGCGGGGAGCGTTACCTTTCCCTTTCACGGTGAGGGTCATGCCGTCCTGCACGCCGGCGGGGATATCGAAGGCCACGATCTCCTCCTTGCGCTGGATACCTTCGCCGTTGCAGTAGTGGCAGTTCTCGGAGATTACCTTCCCTTCCCCTTCGCACTGCGGGCAGACTCCGATGGCCTCCTGGGTGCCGAAGAGGCTCTGCACCACCTGACGCACCGTTCCGGTGCCGTGGCATGTAGGACAGGTATTGAACGCGGTACCGTCCTTGGCGCCTGTGCCGTTGCAATGGTCGCACTTCACCCAGATCGGGAGCTTGAGCTTCTTTGATACCCCTTTGGAAACCTCCTCGAGAGTGAGTTTCACCTTTATGCGCACATCCGAGCCGCGACGTGTCTGCGACGGGCGGCGACGCGAACTTCCGCGACCCCCTGTGGCACCGCCGAAACCGCCGCCGAAATCGAAATGGCCTCCGAATATATCGCCGAACTGCGAGAATATATCCTCCATCGACATGCCGCCCGACGAATAGAATCCGCCACCGGCGCCTCCGCCGAAGCCCTGCGGCCCCATGGAGTGACCGAACTGGTCGTATTTGGCACGTTTCTCATCGTTGGAGAGAACCTCGTAGGCCTCGGCGGCCTCCT
>URZG01000298.1 GCA_900552325.1 uncultured Porphyromonadaceae bacterium
CGTGATGGCGCAGAATTGCGGCAATGTGGAAGCGGCGGCCCGCAGATTCGTGGGCGACAAGGTGGCCGACACATCCGAGGCTGTCGCCGGCGCCGCCAACATCATAGCCGAATGGGTGAGTGAAGACGAGACCGCCCGCGAGCGCGTGCGCAACACTTTCCGCCGGTATGGTCGCATGACCTCAAAGGTAATAAAAGGCAAAGAGGAGGAAGCGGGGAATTTCAGCAATTATTTCAAGGTCGACGAGCCTTTGCAGAGGTGTCAATCGCACCGTTATCTTGCCATGCGCCGCGGCGAGGCCGAAGGTTTTCTGCGTGTGGGTATAGAGATTGACGACGACCGTATGGTGGCGCAGCTCCTCCAGCGTTTTGTGCGCAGGAACGCCACCCCGGCGTGTGCTGCCATTGTGGAGGAGGCCGTGCGCGACGGCTACAGGCGACTGATGCGTCCCTCTATCGAATCGCAGATCGCGCAGGAAGCAAAAGAGAAAGCCGATGATGCCGCCATCCGCGCATTCGCCGACAATGTACACCAGCTCCTGCTGGCCCCCCCCCTCGGAGCGCGCCGCACCCTCGGCATAGACCCTGGTTACCGCACCGGATGCAAGGTGGTGGTGCTTGACGCCAACGGGAATCTTCTGGTTCACGACGTGATTTACCCTACACCGCCGCGCAATTATACAGTCGATGCCGAGCGGCGTCTTCTGAAATATGTGTCGGAGTACGAGGTGGAGGCCATTGCCATCGGCAACGGTACGGCATCGCGCGAGACCGAGAAATTCGTGCGTGCCATACGTTTCCCCCATAAAGTGGAGATATTCGTGGTGAGCGAGAATGGCGCCTCGGTGTATTCCGCATCAAAAGTGGCGCGCGAAGAGTTCCCGGATCAGGATGTGACGGTACGTGGAGCCGTATCCATAGCGCGCCGTCTGATGGATCCGTTGGCCGAACTCGTGAAAATCGATCCCAAGTCGATCGGAGTGGGGCAGTATCAGCACGATGTGGACCAGTCGAAACTCAAGCGCTCGCTTGACGCCGCCGTGGAGACTTGTGTCAATCAGGTGGGGGTGAATATCAACACCGCGTCGCGGCAACTTCTTTCGTATGTGTCGGGGATAGGGGATGCGCTTGCCGCCAATATCGTGGCATATCGCGCCGAAAACGGAGATTTCCGTTCCCGCAGGGAGATCATGCGTGTGCCGCGGCTCGGGGCAAAGGCTTTCGAGCAGGCTGCGGGTTTTCTGCGTGTGCCGGGGAGTGACAATATTCTGGATAACACCGGAGTGCATCCCGAACGCTATGATGTTGTGGCACGGATGGCGGCGGATGCCGGTTGCGCCACCGAGGAGCTGGTCAGAAACCGAGAAGTGCTCGGGGCGATCAAGCTTGACAGGTATGTCGGGGGGAATCTCGGGCTTCCCACACTCACCGACATCATAGCAGAACTTGAAAAACCGGGGAGGGATCCACGTGAAAAAGCCTCGGAATTCGCTTTCGACGAAAATGTGAGGGAGATCTCCGATCTTTCCGAAGGGATGGTGCTTCCGGGGATAGTGAACAATATTACCGACTTCGGAGCCTTTGTGGATATCGGTGTGCATGAAAGCGGACTGATACATGTGTCGCAGATGGCGTCGCGTCGCGTCGGGCATCCGTCGGAGGTGGTGCGTCTTCACCAGCAGGTGAAGGTCAGGGTGATATCCGTGGATCTGCAGCGCAAACGTATCGGGTTGTCGTTACGTGATGTGGATTGACCATATTTCCGGTGAAATGGAGCGTACACACCATTTGCATAGAGCTTATATCGGCGCGGGGAGCAATCTCCGTGCGGAGGAGGCTGTGAGTGCAATAGAGCGGGCTTCGGAGGCGCTGGCAGCTCTCGGCTTGGTGCGTCCGAGCAGCACCTACCGCACTGACGGAGTGGGTGTGAAATCGGCGGGGATGGTTTATCATAACGCTGTGTTCGAGTTTGACACTCAGCTCGATGCCGATAGTCTCAATACAGCTCTCAAACAGTACGAGGAAGACAACGGGCGCGACCGCTCCACGCCGGTAATCACCATTGACCTGGATCTGGTAGTCTACGACGGCGAAGTGCTCCGTCCGGCTGATTTCAGTCACTCATATTTCCTTACCGGTTACCGTCAGCTTGGCGGCGCTCAGTAGCGCATAACCGGTGGATAGCCGAGGGTACGCAGGGTATCGGCCAACGCGTCACGGCGCCTGTGGTTGTATCGCGGCGAGATGATAACCTGCTTAGG
>URZG01000299.1 GCA_900552325.1 uncultured Porphyromonadaceae bacterium
CACATAGTCGAGCACCGTCACATCGCGTTCATGCCCTATGCCGATGGCCACCGGCAGGGGGAACTGCGCCACGGTGGAGGCGAGTTCGTAATCTTCGAACGCCTGGAGGTCGGAGGTGGCGCCCCCGCCGCGGATAATCACCACGCCGTCCCATTGGGCGGCATCGTCGGCCACGGCCGACAGCGCGGCGATGATGGACTGCGGGGCCGAAGCGCCCTGCATCGTGGCCGGATACAGGCGCGTGACGAACCGCAGCCGCGACGGATTGGTGTAGAGCTGGTTCATGAAATCGCCATAGCCGGCGGCTCCCGGTGCCGACACCACGGCGATGCGCTGGGGCACCAGCGGCCACCGCAGCTGCCGGTTCATCTCCAGCACCCCCTCGGCCTGCAGACGGCGCAGAATCTCGGTGCGGCGACGCAGGAGGTCGCCCATAGTGAACTCCGGATTAATCTCACTTATAACCAGCGAGATGCCGAACACCGGATGGAACGACGCCGATACCCTCGCCATCACTTTCAGCCCGGAAGCGAACTGCTGACCCGTGGCGTTGTAGAACGCATGGGCGATGCGCGAATAGTTGCTCGCCCAGATGCAGCCGCGCACGCGCGCCTGCTGCCGTCCGGCATCATCCTTCTGCAGCATCTCCATGTAGCAGTGGCCGCCGCGCACCTGCACATCCTGTACCTCCGCAACCACCCACACATTCTGCGTGGCGGGCTGCTGCACGAACGTGCGCACCACGTCGAGCATCTCCAGGAGGGTCATGGCGTTCTTCATAACCGGCTGAAGCGTTTACCGTTCCAATGATAGGTGATAGAGCCGCGGAGCGACGATCCGGCCAGCTCCTTGACCTCGTCGGGAAGATACGCCCCGACGTTATTTGTCAGCGTAAGATTCTGACGGTCCGGATCGTAGCTCATCTTCACGAGCATGAAAGGCACGGCGTTCTCCAGGTCGGCGCGCTTATCGCGGGCCTCCTCGCGCGTCCAGTCGTCGAGCGCTGGCACCATGAAGAGTCCCTTTTTCACCGGCTTCCACGCCGCATCATAGAACTTCACCTGCGAATCCTCGCCCGGGGTCTTGACCGTGGTGATCAGCATCACCAGCGGTTTGCCGCCGTGATCGAGGAGCGATATGGTGGTCTCCCCCACCGCCGAAGTGGTGAAAGTGAGCTGCGTGGGGGTCATGGCCGTGATCACGCAGTCGCCCCCGAACTGGTTTTTGGAGGCGCGCGGACTTCCGGCATTGAAATAGTCGATCATATCCAGGCGCGTCGACCGGTCAATGGAGGGTATCACCTCCGTGGGCGCCGACTCAAAGAGGTCGGCGGCGGAGAGCGGCCCCGGCTTCACCGAGTCGGCGGCGGCTTTCGCCGCGCCGAGCCTGGCCGGTTCGAACCGCAACGCGGGTACTTCACCCACCACATCATCCTGCGCACCCGCCACCGCAGGGCACAAGGCGGCAACCGCCGTGAGTATGAATATTCCGAAAAACTTTTTCATTATGGCAAAGATAACGATTTTCCGTGAAACGGGGTCAGCGGCGCCGCTCTTTCTTGCGGCGGAAGGGGGCGGCGGTGTCGTTGTCGGCATATTTCTCACGCGAACGGCGCGTTGCGGCATGGGCATAGTCCTTGTCGGCCTCGGCGATTTCGGAGTAGAGCCGTTTCCCCATGAAATCCATCCCCTTTAGGGCCGCCACCACGCGGCGCGCGTCGGCTTTCTTGACATCGAAAAGGGAGTAGGCCGGCATAAGGTCGATACGCCCCACATCCACGCGCGGGCCGCTGACAGCCTTGTTGAGAGTCTCGATGAGGTTGCCGGCGAAGAAACCGTCGCGCTTGCCGGCGTTGACGTAGATGCGCTCCATCCCTTTGGATGCGGTGCGGCGATCCTTGTCGAACTTGTCGGGGAAATCCTCGTCGCCCTCTCGCCTCTTGCCTTTCGCCTCTTTCTTCCGGGAGGGTTTCTCGTCGATGAAGTCGATTTTCGGGGCGTCCTTGTAGTATTCCAGCAGACGGTTGAACTCCAGCGAGAGCACCCGCTTGATAAGGTCCTCCGACGACAGCCATCCCAGCTTCTTGATTACCGCGGGGGTGTAGCGTGCCATCTGCTCGTCGTCCACCTCCACGCGCTCCAGCCTGTCGGCCAGGGCGAAAAGCTGCTTCTCGATGATATGTTCGGGCGTGGGCACCTCGCGG
>URZG01000300.1 GCA_900552325.1 uncultured Porphyromonadaceae bacterium
GAGGATGGTGGCGGTCATCTCGTCCCACCCTGAATATGAGGTGATGCCGGAGAAGTCGAGGGCTTCTACGCGCTCGCAGATCTCGGTCTTGGCGCGTTCGTTCTCGGTCTCGCGGGCTTTGCGTTCCTCGAAGAACGCCTGATATTTCTTGTTGATCACGGCCGACGCCTCCTTGAAGCGGGCCCAGATCTCCTCGCGCACCTCCTTGGCCACAGGACCTATCTCGCGCCATTCGTCGTGGAGGTTCTGCAGACGCTTGAAGGCGAGCACTATATCGTCTTCGGCGGCGAGTTTCTCAGCTTCCTCGCAGAGGAGGGTCTTGAGTTCGAGATCCTTGCGGAAGTCGTAGTCGCGGAGATCCTTGTTGACCTTGAGCTGGTCGTAGAACTGCTCTTCCACGGCCTTGTATTCTTTCCATATCTCTGTTGCGTCGGTGGGGGGCACGTCGCCCACGGTCTTGAATTCCGCCTGAATCTCCTTCACGCGGGGGAAGGCGCGGTTGACGTTGTCGGTATCCTCCGACAGCGCGCGCAGTTCGGCGATGAGGGCGCGTTTGCGTTCGAGATTGGCCTGGCGCTCGGCGTCCTCTTTGGCGGCGAGCACGGCTTTTTTCTCCTTTATATTATTGAGAAGAGCCTTGAACTCCTCTTCGGCGGGATCGAGTGCGGGTTTGAATTCCTCGGCGGGTTTTCCTTCGGAGAGATGGGCGTTGAGCTCGGCGTCAAGCTCGAGTTTACGGAGAGCGTAAAAGCGCTGTTTCATCCTTGCAATCTCCTCGCGACCGATTTCGGCGGCTTCGCGGGCGGCGAGTTCGGTGAGGGCAGCCATCACCTCCTCCTTTGTGCGGAGGTCGGGGCGCTCGGCGGCCTCCTCGGTGGCGGCCTCTTCGTTTTCCACCTCCATTTCGGCGTCGGCTCCGGCAGTCATGTCGGCTACCTCGGCCATATCGGCTGCCGGATCGGAGGTTTCGGCACAAGCCTGGGCGGTGTCGTGATTGTTTTCAAGGGTCACTTCGGCCTCGGGGGCGTTGGTGGGGGCAGGATTGGGGGCATCGGTGTGCAATTCGGCATCGAGGCCCTTTTCACGCATTTCCATAAGAGTTTTTTATAGTTAGAATTCAGGGGCTTATATGCGCCGCAGGGCGGCGCAACACAAAATTTCGGCCAAATATAGTGATATTTTTTCACAATGGCGCAATTTCCGCTGAAAAAGTTGCATGAAACTGTGAAAATGAGGCGAAAAAGAGTTAATGAATGTTAAGGGAGGGGTAGTCGTTTTCTAATTTTTTAATCCGTAATTTTGCGGTTCAACAACAACCGAAAAGTAGAAAAAGCGACACGCTTTCCCTGATAGCGGAAGCGTGTCGCTTTCTATGTTGTCGGTGATCCGGAGTTACTGCCAGCGGGCGGTGTTGTCGTCGATGCCGTAGGGGTTGGGGCCGAAGCGGTTGGGACGGGGTTCGCCGTCGCTCGCCATCCATACGAGATACACGATCTCGCAGGCCAGGGTGAGGAGTCCGAAGGCGCCCAGCAGGATCCATGAGGTGACACCGATACCGCTGAAGAATGTGCTGTGGTTGGAAATCAGGGCGTCGGCGAAGATGAATCCGCCGATGCCGGCTAACAATAAGGCGGGCACTACGGGCAGGAAGTACCATGCCCCGCTTTTGCCTATGTCGTGCAGGCGGCGCCAGGATACTGCCAGACCCGGTATCAGGAGAGCTAACGCCACGATGTTGCCCATGAACGGAATCCAGTTTGTGGCCATGCTGGCGATGAATGTGAAGAGTACCCACCACCAGTACTCGGCGCGGGGAGCGCGTCCTTTGAAGTCGGCATACTTGGTGAAACAGATGCGTATGGCGTCGCCGAAACCTATCGTGCCGTAATAGGGGTTGGGATTGTTGGGGTTGGGCTGCCACTGGCCGTTCGGGCCCTGATAGCCGGGCTGCTGATTCTGCCAGCCGGGCTGCTGCTGCCACTGGTTGGACTGCTGCGGGTTGAATTGATTGTCCATAATGATTTTGGGTATTGGTTGATTATAGAGTACAGAGTGATGAGTGATGTGGCTTTGCGCGATGCGCATCAAGCCGTTTTTATACGAAAAAGGCGGCTCCCTTTGCAGGGAATCGCCTTTCGCGCTTCAGGATGGGCTTGAACCAACGACCCCCTGATTAACAGTCAGGTGCTCTA
>URZG01000301.1 GCA_900552325.1 uncultured Porphyromonadaceae bacterium
GCAGGGGCATTTCGCACCCGAGAACGTGGCCGGCGCCCAGGGGCAGGCCCTCCGCTTCGACGGATACACCTCCTGGGTCAACGCCTCCCTGGGCGACATCATCCCCGCCGGGAGCCGCAGCATGACCGTATCCCTGTGGATGGCCGTGCCCTGCTACCCGATAATAAAGATCGACGAGAATACCTCCGAGCAGACCCCCATAGCCACCTGCATCAATGATGAGGCCAAGACCGGATTCGGATTCTACATCGGCTTCGACGGCCGCTACAGCTACCGCGCATATATCGGCGGATGGCCCGTGAACATCGCTGTGTCCGCCCCGCTCTCCCCCTACGAATGGCACTGCCTCACCGCCGTGACCGACGCCGCGGCACGCACCGTGACCCTCTACGACAACGGCACACCCGTGGGGCAGGCGCGCGCCAACGGCGAGATCAACTTCGCCCCCGGCCCGCTGACCCTGGGACGCGGCACCCGGGAGAACTACTCGGGGCCCTTCCTCCTCACCAGCTACAACGGCCTCATCGACGATCTCCGTATCTGGGACGAAGCCGTGCCCCAGGCCACCCTGGCGGAATGGCAGCCGGAGAACCCCGCCAACCTCGACATCCCCGCCTCGCGCTTCGCCGACGACCGGCTGCGCCCCCGCTTCCACGGCATGCCCGCGGCGGCATGGACCAACGAGTGCCACGGCATGTACCACTCCGGGGGGCGCTACCACCTCTTCTTCCAGAAGAACGCCGACGGCCCCTACATGGCCCGCCTCCACTGGGGACACATCTCCTCCGAGAACCTCTACGACTGGCGCGAGGAGAAGATAGCCCTTGCCCCCGGCGCCCCCTACGACATCAAAGGGTGCTGGAGCGGATGCGTATTCGCCGACGATGAGATAACCGACGGCAAGCCCAACATCTACCCCGCCGTTGACTACGCCCGCGCCACCATAGCCCAGGCCGCGCCCGACGATGAACAGCTCAACGACTGGACCAAATCGGCCGACAATCCCATAATCGACGGGCGCCCCGGCGGACTTAGCGACGACTTCCGCGACCCCTACTTCTTCCGCCACAACGGCAAGGCCTACATCATCGTGGGGTCATCGAAAGAGGGCGTGGGCACAACCACCCTCCACGAATACAACCCCGCCACAGGCACCTGGAGCAACGACGGGCGCCTCTTCTTCACCGGCTCAACGGCGCAGCTCTGCGGCACATTCTGGGAGATGCCCAACATCACCGAGATGGAACCGGGCAAATGGCTCTTCACCGTCACCCCGCTGGGTACCTCGGCCGGAGTGCGCACACTCTACTGGACGGGCTCGATCGCCGACAACGGCCAGTTCGTGCCCGACGAATATTCCCGCTCGCCACGACAAGTGGAGATGGAGTCGCGCGAAGGGTACGGGCTCCTCTCACCCACCATTTACCACCACGACGGCAAAACTATAGCCCTGGGCATCGTACCCGACAAACTTCCCTCGGAGGATAACTGGGATCTGGGCTGGGCACACTGCTACTCGCTCCCCCGCCAATGGAGCCTGGGCGACAAGAACCAGCTCGTACAGAAACCCCTCTCACTCCTGGAGGGGATGCGCGCCCCCGAAGGGTACTCGCGCGCGGCCTTCACGCTCAACGGCACCGAAAGCCTCACGCCGGTGTCCGGACGCGCCTTCGAGATCTGCGGAACATTCGAAGTGGGCACCAATCCCGTAGGGTTCAACATATTCAAGAACACCCAGGCCACAGGCACCATCACCTACAATCCGCGCACCAACGAGCTGACAGCCGATTTCTCACGCCTGGCACGGCTCGTCAACGACGGGGGCGTTTACGGCGGCATCTACCGCTGCGCCCTCCCCGAGATACTTCGCCGGGGCTCCGACCTGAAACTCGACATATTCGTGGACCATTCGATCGTCGACATATTCATCAACGACCGCTGGGCCACATCAATCAGGGTATTCCCCACGGCAGCCGACGCTGACGGCGTGGAGGTGTTCGCCAACGGAGGCGACGTCAACGTGAAGGAACTCCGCGCATGGAACCTCACCAAAAGCGCTGATTCGTCGATAAACGGCATCCTTGCCGACCGGGAGACGGACGAAAGCCGCCCGGTCGATGTATATCTCCTCCCCTCCGGGCAGAAAATCCGTTCGGCAGCCGATCCCGCCG
>URZG01000302.1 GCA_900552325.1 uncultured Porphyromonadaceae bacterium
AATAGGAGAGGTTGAAGATACCGTCGTTGCCGTTAAGATAACACGGTACATACACAACCTGCACATCGGAATCAGGATTCTGCCCGAAGCCTAGCGAATGTATGCGGTTTATGATGGCGTCTTCGCCCGGATTATTCAACGTATGAGTTATCACTGGATCAGCCAGCGGAGCGGATTGCTTCGCCGGATCCGCCGCGATGGCAGCCTGCAGATCGGCGCGGGGGGCTTTCGACCATGCGGGTACCAATATATATATAAGGAGTCGGCGCCCGTGAGCTGACTGCTCCAGGACTTTCGCGGCATCAAGGAAAACATCTATCCCCTTGTTGCGATACTCGCATCGGCCGGAGGTGGCGATGATGAAAGTGTCGTCGGGGAGGGGCTTGCCTGCGAGACGCGATCCCACGTTGAGCATTGCCTTTCGGGCGATGTCGCGTGCCTTCTTCGCCTTCCCTTTTGTGGGAACGAACTCTCCTTGAAAACCGTTGGGAGTCACCACAGCCGGACGGATGTCAAGCAGTTGCTCACATTCGGCGGCGGTAACATCGGAAACTGTGGTGAAACAGTCGGCGGTGTGGGCGGCGGCCTTCTCCAGCGAATGTTTCGACTGCATATTGAGCTCGGCGGCCATCTGGTCGCCGTTGTAGCCGGGAAGGTAATCGTAAAGCGGTTTGCCGTTACCGCAGATGGAGCGGCCTATGGAAGTGGCGTGGGTTGTGAATATTGTTCCTACGAACGGCAGCTTCCAGTTGGTATAGAGAAGCCCCATGCCGGTTGTCCACTCATCGAAATGGGCAAGCACGTTCTTGTGACGTATGCGCTTGAAATTGCAGATGCTTTCTATCACGATACCGGCTGCGAGCGAAAAGCAGCATGCCTCGTCGTAATCGCCGTAAGCATGCAGGGAATCAACGCCGTAGCGCTCCCACATCTCGCCATAGAAAAAGTCTTTTATCTGGAACATGCCGGAAAATTTGACCAGCACCACTATGGGCTTGCCGGGGATATTCCAGCGTCCGGTACGTACTTCTATACCGTAAGGCAACTCGGCCTTTTTCTTCCATGGCATCAGAAGCGAGGGCACTTCAGAAAAATACGGACAGGGATTCTGCTCATCCCATACATCAGGGCCGATAAAAATAGTTTTATCCTTATAAAGATTTTGCAAAGTGAGTGCTTTGGTTGACAAAACCGTATAAATACCACCGATTTTGTTACAAACCTCCCAACTCGTCTCGAAAATCATATCAAGGTCGATCGGGTCAATCTTCATAAATAATTCAAATTGTTCCTTTTAGGCCGCAAAGTTATGAAAAATTTTTGTTTCCCTACACGTTTTGTGCGCAAAAATTGCTTTCAACCAACAAAAGATAACCTTGGTTTTTCATCGGATAATAATATTTTTATGTAATATCTTCATAAAAACAAAGAATCGGCAGGCTGGAAGCCGTATTATCTATAACAAACCAACTGATGAAAGAGATTTGCTAATGTGGCGCAAAATTCAACAATATTACATTTTATTTACACTCTTGCACACCTGAAAACCTCAACCCACACCAATCAGACAGCATGCACACCCTCCCAGGGCAGACACGCTGCATATATGTCACTCCGTTATTGAGACATATCACCACATCCGACATCATAGACATACCATTCAAAACCAGTCATAAACGCAACTAAAAAAACAACATTACGACACATGACATCCATCAAAATCAAATTCCGCCCATCCTCAGCCACAGGCAAGGAAGGCACTATCTTTTACCAGCTCACACATGACAGTAAAGTGCGTAATCTCCAGGCCGGATACAGGATTTTCCGCAACGAATGGGACGCAAGACGCTCAATGCCGCTACCCGGCGACGCCTCCACGCGCACCGCCCACCTCCACCTCCTGAACCGGAACATACGATGCGACATAGTGCGCTTAAACAGAATGATTCGGCGGCTCGACGAGGCAGGACTACCCTACTCCACCGACGACCTCGTTGCCGAATACCTCCGCTATACCGCACGCTACTCCATCTTCAATTTCATGGAGATACTCATCGACTCTCTCAAACAACACGACAGAATAAGAACCGCAGAGACCTACCGCGCGACACTCAACAGCTTCCGCCGCTACCGCAAGGATCAGGATCTGGTACTCGACAC
>URZG01000303.1 GCA_900552325.1 uncultured Porphyromonadaceae bacterium
TCGGCACCTTCGATTTTGGCGAACGCTCCGTTGTCGGAAGCCGCCTCGATCTCCACGAAGTCGTCGCGGTTACCGCCGTTGGTGGCGGGATTGGTGGTGTAGTAAGTCTCGCGGAACATCCAGAAAGTGAGCACCGGATTCTGCATAGCGCTGAAATCAATCGCCGGTGACACGAGGCGGCCTTTGGCGGCCTCCTTCATCTTGCCTACAGCGGAGGAGTTGAATTTGATGAAGCCGCGGTCGGTGTCCTGCGAAGCGATGATTATCTCGTCGCCCTCGGGGTTGTCGTCGGTGACATTGTCGGTTACCGTAGCCTGTTCGATAAGTTCCCAGCCGGGCTGATAGCCGGCGTCCGGGAAATTGAACACCACTTCCTGGCGCCAGGGCGCGGTGGTATAAGCTTTGTTGGCGAACGATTCGGCGAAGGGGAGTGCGAGCTGTTTGCCGTAGTTCACCGTGGCGCTCTGAGCGGAGGCGCCGAGGCCTGCGCCGCTTTTGGCGATAACCTGATATGATACGTTGGCCTGTGCGTCAGCCGACAGGTCGGCATCGGTGAACGAGGTGGTGTTCACGGTGCCGAGCGACGAAAGCTGCTCGTTGAGTACGCGGGTTATCTGATACTGGAGTCCGGCATAATTGATGTAACCGCCGTGAACCGATTCTGCGGGAGCGTTCCATGTCACAGCGAGTTTGCCGTCGGCGTTGGTCTTGACAAGGATATTTGTCACGGCCACAGGCACATCCTCGCCGATCCATGCGTCGGCGCGCATTTCCGGACCTTCACCCGAGCCGTTTTCGGCGCGTGCCACATACCAGGTCTCGCCGGCGAAAGGCGAATTGTCGGTAGCGGTACCGGCCTCACCCGCGGTCATCTCTTCGGAGGTGAAGAAGGGGGTAGTCTCGTCCTCGCGGTAGAGGTTGACTTTCACTTTGCCGGTGAGGGGATTGCCTTCGGCATCGAGAGTCGGGGCCGTGAACGAGATAGTGGCGGTTTCCGCGCCGTTGGCGCCGGGGGTAACCGATAGTGCGCCCAAAGCACCGGGCGCCGTGGCCTTCTGCAGCGCCTTGATGCCGAAGTTGCGGAAAGCGATGCTGCCTGATTTCTCGTTGGGATAGCCGCTGTATTCTGCCGTCAGATGGGCGCCTATATAATATGTGCCGGAGGCCGTGGCGGTAAATACCACGGTCTTGCTGTCGCCGGTTTTCGTTGTAGTGCCGCCGTCGGCGTCAGGATAGGATGCAAGGATTGTGCCTGAGGATTCAGGCGCGGTGTTGCTCGTGACGAGTTTCAGGTCTACGGGAATATTTTTAGCAGAACTGGTATAGCCGTAGAAATAATATGAGATTTCGTATTGAGTTCCTGCTTCCAGATTGAACGCCGGGGAGATAACCCAGTCGTTGGCGGCTCCGTTCTGTGACGAGGTCAGGTTGAAACGGAGCATGCTGTTGTTTGACCACCAGGACCATTTCTTGGCTCCGAAGTTGTCTCCGTCCTGATTGAGGTCGAGGATTGTCCACGTGGAGTAGTTGAACGTTATCTCGTAGGGTAACGTTTCCTGCGCGAAGAGCGCCGGGGCCAGGGCTATTCCCGCGAGCGCCGAACCTGTGCGCATTTTTGTGAAGAATTTTTTCATAAGCTGAAATATGAAAGGTTTCAATTATTTGATAATCAGTTTTGTGGCGGAATCGCCGCAGCGTCGGATGTAGATTCCCGGGGTGAGAGCCGGGGTGTATATGCGGCGTCCGTCAAGGGTATAGTATTCGGCTGCTTCGCCGGATATGGAGCTTTCGGCGGTTTCCGTGACGCCGATCGCCGACACGCCGGAGGTCGTGACGAAGGTCATGGGCGACGCCGAACCGGCATAGCCGCGGGCCTCGACCGTGTAGGCGTATTCCCGGGCTTTTTCAAGGCTCTCTACGGTCCGGCGTGTGATTCCCGCTTCGGGAGCGGCGCATTTGTCGGCCAGAAGCGTGAGGGTGGATTCGGCGACATCCTGCTGAAGTGTGACGCGCTCGATCAGTATGGGCTTGCGGCGTTCGGTCCGGATGGTGACGGGATGCATCGCATCCTCGGCCGGAAGGTTCACCACGTAATTCGAGGCCAGGTCGGTGGGGTAGTACTGCTCCG
>URZG01000304.1 GCA_900552325.1 uncultured Porphyromonadaceae bacterium
GAAGCTCGACTTCAAGGTGATCGAGTTCAACAAGGACTCCAAGCGCATCATCCTCTCCCACAGCCGTATCTTCGAGGATGCAGGCAAGGCAGAGCGCACCGAGGCCCGCAAGGCCAAACGTGCCGCCAACCGTCCCGCCCGCGAAGAGGCTCCCATGCTCACCACTCCGGTCGAGAAGACCACCCTCGGTGACATCGAGGCCCTCGCTGCCCTCAAGGAGAAACTCTCCGGCAAAGCATAATCCGCGCTGATCCCCGATCCGCAATATATCGGCGGTGAGCCCCGGCCTTCCCGGCCCCGGCTCACCGCCTTTTCTGTTTCATGGACCTTATTTCTTTGACGAATTGAGAAAAATAGTTACTTTTGTAGCATAGAACCCCATTACTTCTCCATACACGATGACTGACAGCCACAGCACCTCTGCAGACCGCCCCGGCGTTACGCCGCCTCAAACTTTTTTCGTGGTTTTGCCGATCTTCAGCAGGTAGACGCATGTCAGAAATAAGCATGTGAACGAGCAGCCCCCCGGAAGTCGGATGCAGGACTTCCGGGGGGCTGTTTATATAGGCGGACGGTGCGTCAGTTCAGCAGCACGAGTTCCACTTTGGCAAGATTGGGGGAAGAGAATATGGTTTCCGATTTACCGGTTTTAAGGTCGAATGTGAGCACGCAGTTGTGGCTGTCGGAGCGGCGTATGCCGCGGATAACCAGGCGTCCGGCGTGATAGTCGCCTTCGATGGATTCCACGTCGACACCTGCCAGACTCACGTCGAGGCTGCCGGTCTGCTGTGTGGCAGGGTTGATCCACCATATTTTACCTCCGCCGGCACCTTCGGGCACATCCACGATCCATGCGCGTCCGTCGAATACGGCATCGGGCTGGATCCATGAGTCATTCCGGAGGAATTCAATGGGAGATTCCATGTTTACCCACTTGTTGGCGGCGGAATTGTAAACGAGGAAATAACTGCGTTGTTTCTCATACTCGTACAGCCCCGTCCTCAGCAGTTCTACCAGGAGGTTGTCGCCTATCACGCAGGCATTGTGGAGCGACGACAGCGATATACTCTCTTCGATAAGATGAATTGAGGCGCCCTCGGTGAATGTTACCTGACCGCTCTGATTCCCTACATTAATTCTCACTACCCCGAAGAAACTCTCGTTAAACTGTTCGTTGGCAGATTTCCTGGTAGTGTAGGTCAGCTGTCTGACGGCCATGGGGGCGTCATCATACCAGATGAAGCCCTTGTTGTGTTCGTCGACATCATACTCCGGTTCATAGGTGGTGCTGGCGTCGGAAATCCCGGGAAGGGTGTGACCGGCCAGATAGTCGTAACCGCCGTTGGGGAAGAACACCCCCATATCTTCCGCCAGACCGAGGTATGAAGAGAAAATCAGACCCTGCGAAGTGACATGGATTCCGGTGCCGCGCCAGTCATAAATGAGCAGTGACCCGTCGGCTTCCTCATAGAAACCGGTGATGCCGTGGCCAATGATGCCCGCATTTATGACATCATCGAGATTGTAGATGTCGCCGGTAGATTTGTTGATGAGCAGATTGCTGGCCATGACGCCACCGGCAGGATCGCCGTCCTCATCATAATATTCACAGGAATACAGGGCGGCGTAATTTTTTGACAGAGATTTGATTACCCCCGGATGGACCGTAAGCGAGTGTTGGGTCTCGATCTTGTTTCCTTCGTCATCCGTGGAGCAATAGATGGCCAGCATTGAAACACTGCCGTCGGGTCCGAGCTGATACAGCCCCGGGCGCTCGAAGTCGCCGTCGATAGCGCGCGAGCCGTCGGTTCCGTTGTATAATATCAGTGCGCTTACATTCCGGAGGTTGGCTCTTGCCGGTTGTCTGTTGGATATTTCGGAGTCTTCTCCTCCGCCGCCACCTCCACCTCCGGGTTCGTCGGATGAGCAGCCTGTAACGGTCAGTGCCATGCACAGTCCGGTGAACAAAGCAAGTAAAGGGTTGGTATTTAGCTTTTTCATTGCAGATAAGGTTAATTTATATTCAAAATTACGAAGAATGATGCAAATTACCCCGTAACTATTCAGCGAATAGGCAATGGGGGGGTAATACTGGATGATAATACAATTT
>URZG01000305.1 GCA_900552325.1 uncultured Porphyromonadaceae bacterium
TCCGGAGGACCTGCGCACCGTCACCAAGCGTGAGATCGATCCCGCACAGGTGGCCGACCTCCTGTTTGCCAACCGTCTGGTGAAGCACTGCAAGAGCAATGCCATCGTCCTGGCCAAGAACCGTCAGCTCTATGCCGCCGGCGTGGGGCAGACTTCGCGTGTCGACTCTCTTCGTCAGGCCATCGACAAGGCCCGCAGCTTCGGCTTCGACCTCAACGGCGCGGTAATGGCCTCCGACGCCTTCTTTCCCTTCGCCGACTGCGTGGAGATAGCCCACAAGGCCGGTATCGACGCCGTGGTGCAGCCCGGCGGTTCCATCCGCGACAACGAATCCGTGGCATATTGCGACGAAAACGGCATGGCTATGACCATGACCGGATTCCGTCACTTCCGCCACTGACACCCTTTTTTGCCGGGAAGCCGCCGACGGCCTTCAGCCAGTCAATCCACACCACAGACCGTTGCCGGTTTCCCGAGCTTCCCCAAATGAATTAAGTACCCACAGACAGATAAAATAATGAAGTTTTTCTCTCTTACAAAAGAGATCGCTATAGACCTTGGCACTGCCAATACCGTCATTATCCACAATGACAAGATGGTCATCAACGAGCCTTCTATCGTAGCGCTCGACAACCGCACCGACAAACTTATCGCCGTAGGTTCCGAGGCTTTCAAGATGGAAGGGAAGGAGCCGGCCGGCATCCGCACCGTGCGTCCTCTCAAAAAAGGGGTGATCGCCGACTTCAACGCCGCCGAGCTGATGATCCGCGGCCTGGTGAAGAAAGCCTCCTCGAAGAGCAACTGGTTCTCCCCGTCCCTCCGTATGGTAGTGGGCATCCCTTCCGGGTCCACCGAGGTGGAGATCCGCGCCGTGCGCGACTCTTCGGAACATGCCGGCGGCCGCGACGTGTACATGGTCTACGAGCCGATGGCGGCCGCTCTCGGTATCGGGCTTGATGTAGAGGCTCCCGAAGGAAACATGATCGTGGATATAGGTGGCGGTACTACGGAAATCGCCGTTATCTCCCTTGGCGGTATCGTGTCGAACAAATCCATCCAGATTGCCGGTGACGATCTTACCGAAGATATCGTCAACCACATGCGCCGCGCTCACAACGTGAGGGTAGGTAACCGCACCGCCGAGCAGATCAAGATGCATGTCGGGTCGGCATTGACCGAACTCGAGAATCCGCCTGAGGACTATGTGGTACACGGCCCCAACCAGATGACCGCCCTCCCTATGGAGATCCTCGTATCGTATCAGGAGATCTCGCATTGCATAGAGAAAACGATTTCAAAGATAGAGACTGCCGTTCTCGGCGCGCTGGAGCAGACTCCCCCCGAACTTTACGCCGATATCGTACACAACGGTATATGGCTCGCCGGCGGCGGCGCGCTCATCCGCGGTCTTGACAAACGTCTCACCGACAAGATCGGCATACAGTTCCACGTTGCCGAGGATCCTCTGCTGGCTGTGGCCAAAGGTACGGGCGTGGCTCTTAAAAACATCGAGAACTTCTCGTTCCTTATCCGCTAAGGAGCCCATATCCCACAGCCGATGCGCAACCTGCTGAATTTTTTCTTAAAATACAGTTCGTGGCTGGTGCTGTTGTTTTTCATTGTGCTGAGTTGCGCGCTGCTTTTCAGCCGCAACCCGTATCAGCGTCATGTATGGCTGACATCGGCGGGAACTCTGTCGGGCTCCGTGTATGATGCCGCCAACAATGTGACCGGCTACTTCAATCTACGCGAGATCAACGACGATCTCCAGCGGCGCACTGCGTCGCTGGAGGCTGAGGTCGTGGAGCTACGCCGGCAACTGGTGGTCTACCGGCAGGCCGCTTTGCGCGATTCCCTGGCCGTGGATCCTGAAACGAGCCGTTTCCGCTTCATAATCGCTTCGGTTATCAACAACTCCGTGTCGCGGCCTTTCAATTACATCACCATTGACAAGGGACAGGCCGACGGCATACGCCCGGAAATGGGGGTTATGGATCAGAACGGTATCGTGGGGATTGTGAATGTGGTGTCGCCGCATTATGCCAGGGTAATCTCACTCCTTAACCCGAATTTCCGCCTGTCGTGTAAAATCAAGGGGGGCGA
>URZG01000306.1 GCA_900552325.1 uncultured Porphyromonadaceae bacterium
GATCCTCTTGATCTCATCGACCGTTTCGGCGCCGACGGCGTGCGAATGGGACTGATGATGGCCGCTCCCGCCGGAAACGATATCCTCTTCGACGAGAAACTCTGCGAGACGGGCCGCAACTTCTGCAACAAGATATGGAATGCTTTCCGCCTTGTCAAAGGGTGGCAGGTCGACGACTCTGTGAAAGCCGACGGTGCCGCATCGCAGGCCGTGGCATGGTTCGGCGCCAAACTCGCCGAGACCGCTGCTGAGGTGGCCGACCTCATGGGCAAGTTCCGCCTCTCAGAAGCCCTCAATCTCCTCTACCGCCTCTTCTGGGACGAATTCTCCTCATGGTACCTGGAGATGGTAAAGCCGGCCTACGGCACTCCGATGTCGCGTGAGGCCTACGACGCCACATTGGGATTCTTCGACTCCCTTCTGCGTCTGCTCCACCCCTTCATGCCGTTCATCACCGAGGAACTGTGGCAGAACCTCTCCCCGCGTCGTCAGGGTGAGTCCATCATGTACGCCGCACTCCCGCAGACCGATGCCGCCGATGCTTCCGTGCTCGCCGGTATGGAGGGCGCCAAGGAGATCGTCACCGCAGTGCGCGCCATCCGTGCCAAACGCAACATTCCCCAGAAGGAAGCCCTCGAGCTCCGCGCCATAGCCCACGCCATAGGCAATGAGGGAATCGCGGCGGTGCTCACCAAGCTCGCCAACCTCTCGGCTGTGGTCGACAACGGCGAGAAGGAAGCCACCGGCGCCTCTTTCCTCGTAGGCACAGCCGAATACTGCGTGCCCCTTGCCAACAACATCGACATCGAAGCCGAACGCGCCAAACTCGCCAAGGATATAACCTACTATGAAGGTTTCCGTGCCTCGGTAGAGAAGAAACTCTCCAACGAGCGCTTCGTCTCCAAGGCCCCGGCCGCAGTCATCGAAGGGGAGCGTCGTAAGCTCGCCGATGCCGACACCAAGCTCGCCGCACTCCGCGCCGCTTTGGCCGCTCTCGCGTGACCCCCACGGATCTGATGACCCATAAAAAAAGCGCTGCACCCATTACAGGTGCGGCGCTTTTTTGTGTTCTCTCCGCGATGATTATTCGCGGGGGGTGATGCGGCGCTGGTTGTCGCGGGTGGCGAGGATGAGAGGCACATGTTCCACGTCGGTGTAGGAGGTATCCAGCCCAAGAGCGTTGACCATGTCGAGTCCGAGGCGGCGCAGCTTCTCGAAGATCGTCATCACGAAGCGTTCGCGCGGCGTACATTCGCTCGACGGAGAGAATACCCTGTGTATCACCGTGAAATGGAAGTCGCCCGGTATGCCGGCCTCGCGCAGCGACGGATAGCCGGAGGTGAGGTCGATCTCCCCTTTTTTCATAAGGTCCTCGAGAACCTGGCGCAGATAGCGGGTGACGAGGGGTGCTACCCTGAAGCCAAGGCTCAGGCCGATGCTGTACACCTTTCCGGGCAAGAGGGGTGTGACGGTGTACTCCAGCGTGTAAGGCTCGTCGGTGTAGTTCAGACGCACAAACCAGTAGTGGTCGGCGCGTTTGGGATGCTTCCTGATGATTGAGTAAAGAATCTTGCTCTCCACCAGCGCCGGATCGGGCGAGTTGCTGACATATACCGCGTTCGACGAGAACTTCGGTATCTCCTTGTCCTCGCTGATGGCTGAGATCAGCGGCAGATAATCCTTGACCAGGTCGTAATGGAAATAACGGGCGCGTATCCGGCTGGCTATGTGCCACACTATGACTATAACGGCCATGCCGCCGGCTATAAGCATGGTGTACCAGCCACCGTGGGTGAACTTGAACAGATTGGCGCATAGGAAAATACCCTCCACCGTGGCGAAGAACGCGAAGAACACCCACGTCAGCCACCGGCTTACCCCTTTCTGTCGCAGCCATACGGCCAGCAGCGCCGTGGTGACGAGCATGGTCATCGTGATCGCCAGTCCGTAGGCTCCCTCCATGTGAGCCGAACTTTGGAAAATCAGCACTGTGGCCACGCATCCTACGTAAAGGAAGATATTCACCGACGGTATGTAGAGCTGGCCGCGTTGCACCGTGGGGTATTTG
>URZG01000307.1 GCA_900552325.1 uncultured Porphyromonadaceae bacterium
TTGTTGTTGAAGAACTTCTCGAGACCTTCCTTGTCGTTCTTGGCCTTTGACCATACATTCTGATCGGAAATCTCAAAGAGGAGCATGCCGTCGCGGTACTCGTTGAGGAGGTTGCGGTAATCGGCATTGTTTTTGGCGAGATCCTCGCGCTCCATCTCAACAACGGCATTGTCAAGACTGCGGTTTACCAGACGGTTGAAATCAGCCACAGCGGTCTCGGCGTTCCCCTGAGGGTTGGGTACCATCTCAGAAGCGACTTCGGAAAGAAGCACCACATCGTTCTTTCCGGCGCGGGCAAGAGCGAGATCCGAGACGATGAACTCGGCACGGAGAGCGGAATCCACCGAACCGTTGGCCATGATGCGCTCACGCACCTGAGCCATGTTCTTGTCAAGGAGCTGAGCCTTGAATTTCTTGCGGAGCTGGGCCACTTTGCGTTCATGGGCGAGATTGCCGCGCTCGTCGCGCGAGATCATATTCTTGATCTGGGGACGCACGGCTTCCAGCGAATCTATACCCTTGTGTTCGAGACGTCTGATGATGTGATAGCCGTAAGGAGTGGGGAACGGCTCGGAAATCTCACCGTCGGCGAGGGTGAATGCCACTTTCTCGAACTCAGGCACCATCTGGCCTGTGCCGAACCAGCGGAGACGGCCGCCCATCTTGGCGGAACCGGGATCTTCCGACTCGGCCATCGCTACCTGCGCGAAGTCGGCGCCGCCTTTCACAAGGTTATAGATCGAGTCGATCTGCTCCTTCTTTTTGGCCGCCTCCTCGGCGGGAAGCCCCTGGGTGAGCTTGAGAATATGCTCCACGAGCACCATGCCCTGGGCGGGACGTGTGCCGTGCACTTTCACGATATGATAGCCCACGGGAGTGGAAATCACCTCCGAAATCTGGCCGGGAGCCGTGGTGTAGGCGGCATCCTCGAACGTATAAGGCAGACGGTTGGCGATGATATAACCCATGTGGCCGCCATTGCGCACCACAGCGCGGTCGATCGAATATTTGCGGGCCATCGCCTCGAAATCGGCACCGGCCAGGATGGAGTCGCGTATGGAGTTGAGGAGGGCGCGCTGATCGGCATGAGTGTCAGGGGCGCTGTGAGCGATCATGATATGGCTCACGTCAACCTCTGTGCCCATACGGGCGTATTCGGCGTTGATGATGGAGTCCTCGACCTCCTGGATAGTGAGATAGGGAGCGGCCAGATCGCGACGGTAGCCGTCGAACTCCTTCTGGAAAGCCTGACTCTTGTCGATACCCGCTTCCTCTGCGGCAGCGACTTTCTGCTTGTAGGTGATGAACATCTGCAGATACTCGTCGATAGTCTGCGGAGCGAGCTGCTGCGAGTTGTTTTTGTGATAAAGATATTCAAACTCACTGAGCGTCACCGGCTTGTCGGCGACAGTAAGGAGCACGGGATCCTTTGGTGCACCGGCACAGAGCATACCGGCGGCGGCAGCGACAACAGTCAGTGAAAGAAGACTTTTTTTCATATCTGGTTTATACTATTTATTTCCTTTGCGTGTCCTTTGCGAGAAGGCGCACAGAAGCACTATCGAAATAACGCGCGCCACACATTATTATTGCGTGCGCGCATCAAAAAAAGAGGAGGATATGTCACCTATCAATTATGTGCGCACGTATGTTGCCGAACTGTCCATCAGCACCATTGTCGCAGAGTGGCAATCATCCGGTTATCGGTCTGAATTTACATCTCTATCTCACAATAATTTTGCCTACGGCCGACTCTTCCGGCGCCAGGGCTTTCACTACATAAACTCCGGGAGGAAAAACCGACAGATCGCCTGTCCACTCCGCACTCCCTGGCGACTCCTGCAGCAGACATCGCCCCGAGAGATCATAAACCTCAACAACCGAGATCAGCTGTGTGCAGCCACGAACCTCCACACACCCGTTCGCTTGGCTGATGATCTCCACCGGAGCCTCAGGCCGTGGTGAAGCAAGCGACCCGGCAGCCAGCACCTTTTTCAGACCGGCGTAGGCGTCCAGCACTCCCCCGCCCCACCGCACATCCGAGTCAGGGGCCAGCT
>URZG01000308.1 GCA_900552325.1 uncultured Porphyromonadaceae bacterium
TGGCCGGGAACTTGTCAGAACGGTGTAGCCGGCAGGAGCCGGAGTTCCGAGGCCGAGGGAGCGTACTGAAGTACGTGACCGAGGCCGAGTGGCTCCGGCGACGCTCCGGATGCACCGTTATCACAAGTCCCCGACCTCCCGAAGAGATTACATCCGTTCGGGAACACGTATCCCGAGCAGCCCCATCGCCGTCTTGACGGTGCGGGCACACACTTCGGTGAGGCACAGACGCAGCGAGCGGCGTGCCTCGTCCTCCTCGCGAAGCACCGGACAGTCGTGGTAGAACTGGTTGTACTGCTTCACAAGGTCGTAGGCGTAATTGGCGATCACCGCCGGGGAGTAGGAGCGGCCGGCCTCGGCGACAACCGAGGGGAAGTCGGCCAGCGTCTGTATGAGGGTGATCTCACGTTCGCCGGGACGTACGGCGGCGAAGTCGCCCACCTTGAAGCCCTTCTCCGCTGCGTTGCGGAGCACCGAACGCATACGTGCGTAGGTGTACTGGATGAACGGCCCGGTGTTGCCGTTGAAGTCGATCGACTCCTTGGGGTTGAACATCATGTTCTTGCGCGGATCCACCTTCAGCAGGAAATATTTGAGCGCGCCGAGCCCCACGGTTTCCGAGATCTCCGCGATTTCGGCGTCGGTGAGACCGTCGAGCTTGCCTAACTCGCGCGACACCTCGGCTGCGGTCGTAACCATCTCGTCCATCAGGTCGTCGGCGTCGACCACCGTACCCTCGCGCGATTTCATCTTCCCTTCGGGAAGCTCCACCATGCCGTAGGAGAAGTGCACCAGGTCCTTTCCCCATTTGAAGCCGAGGCGGTCGAGAAGCAGCGAGAGCACCTGGAAATGGTAGTTCTGCTCGTTGCCCACCACATAGATCATCTTGTCGATGGGATAATCCTGGAAACGCAGTTTGGCGGTGCCGATATCCTGGGTCATGTACACCGAAGTGCCGTCGGCACGGAGCAGGAGCTTGTGGTCGAGACCGGCATCGGTGAGGTCGGCCCATACCGAGCCGTCCTCCTTGCGGTACATCACCCCTTTCTCAAGCCCTTCGAGCACCTTGTCTTTTCCTTCGAGGTAGGTGTCGGACTCGTAGTAGATCTTGTCGAAGCCCACCCCCATGCGGCGGTAGGTATCGTCGAATCCGGCGTAGACCCAGGAGTTCATCATCTCCCAGAGCTGACGTATCTCGGGGTCCTTCTGTTCCCAGCGGCGCAGCATCTCGCGGGCCTCCACCATCAGAGGAGCTTTCTCCTTGGCTTCATCCTCGGGCATACCCGAAGCCTTGAGCGCGGCTACCTCCTCGCGGTATTTCTTGTCGAAAAGCACGTAGAAGTCGCCGATGAGATGATCGCCCTTCTTACCGGCTTTCTCGGGGGTAACCCCCTCGCCCCAGCGTTTCCAGGCGAGCATCGACTTGCAGATGTGTATGCCGCGGTCGTTGACGATGTTGGTCTTTACCACGCGGTTGCCGCAGGCGGCGAGGATCTGCGAGAGCGACCATCCGAGCAGGATGTTGCGCACATGACCCAGGTGAAGGGGTTTGTTGGTGTTGGGTGAGGAGTACTCCACCATCACCAGGGGCGCGTCGTCGGCCACGGGGGTGATGCCGTATTCTTTCTCGGAGGCGATGTGCTCCAGAACGGTGCTCCAGAACGACGGCTCGATGACGATATTGAGGAAGCCTTTCACCACATTGAAGCGGTCCACGGCCGGCTCGTTGTCGACCAGCCACCGGCCGATCTCCTGCCCCACGGCCTCGGGAGCCTTGCGGGCGGCTTTCACCCAGGGGAATACCATCACGGTGAGGTTCCCCTCGAACTCCTTGCGGGTGGTCTGGGGAACGATGCTCTCGGGGGCGGCGTCAACGCCGTAAAGCTCTTTGACGGCACGGGCCACGCCCTGTGCCACAATATCGTCGATTGACATATCTTAAACTGATTATTAAAGATGTGTAAGAACGGTTTCGATACAAAAAAGGGTAAGCTTACTACATCGCACCGCTACGACCCCCTACCGCTGCTTCGATCAAGACCTGACGGAG
>URZG01000309.1 GCA_900552325.1 uncultured Porphyromonadaceae bacterium
GTACAACGAACTCTTCTGCAACCCCTACCAGGCCGCCAAGTTCGGTTATATCGACGATGTGATCGAGCCTCGCAACACCCGCTTCCGCATTATCCGCGCCCTGCAGCAGCTCGCCACCAAGCGCGTTACCAATCCCCCGAAGAAACACGGCAATATCCCCCTGTAATTACCGAGATATGTACCGTAGATTCTTCTTACTCGCCATCACCCTTATGGCCTGTGCCGGCATCGTTTCGGCGCAGGCCCGCAAGGGTTTGCGTATCAACGAGGTGATGGTGGAGAATGTGTCGAACGCCATCGACGATTACGGCGAGCGCGGAGCATGGATAGAGCTTTTCAACTCCAATTTCGCGCCGCTTCAGATTTCGGCAGTGTTCCTCACCACAGATCCCGCGCAGCCTAAGATGTATCCCGTGCCCCTGGGTGATGTCAATACCAATATCCCCAAACGCCAGCATGTGATTTTCTGGGCTGACAACAAACCTACCCGTGGTACCTTCCACACCAGCTTCGCTCTTGTGCCCGGGCGCGACAACTGGATCGGAGTCTATGATGCCGACGGCATCACGCTGATCGACTCCGTGACCGTGCCCGCGTCGCTTCCGGCCGATGCCTCCTATGCACGCCGAATTGACGGTATGGGGCAGGGCCCCGAGGCCTGGGAGGTGCGCGACGGCTCGACTGACGAACTTTACGTCACCCCGTCGAGTAACAACAAAATCAAGGATACTAACAACAAAGTCGACAAGTTCAATGAAGTCGACGAAAACGGTTTTGGTATGACTATCACCGCAATGGGTATCGTATTCTCGGCCCTGTTCGTGCTGAGTCTCTGTTTCTGGATAATCAGCCGCATAAATGCCGCCCGTTCGAGCCGCAAGAAACTGGAAGCTCAGGGCATCAATCCCAAGGATGTGCTTCTGGCCGACCGTCCCGACGGGGACTCCGGTGAGGAGATCGCCGCCATCGCTCTTGCTCTCTACGAACACCTCAACGCCCACGACCGCGAGTCGGCCGTGCTCACCATCAACAGGGTACGACGCGCATATTCCCCCTGGAACTCGCATATCTACAATATGCGTCAGCTCCCCCAGCGCGATATCCGCCGATAAGTGTAATTCTCTAACGTATAATTTCAATGAAATTCAAAGAATATAAATACAAGATCAACGGCACGCTCTACAAAGTAGGCATCGGCGATATCGACCACGGTGTCGCAGAGGTACTGGTCAACGGTACCCCCTACAAAGTGGAAATCGAGGACAACAAAGTTGCCTCCGCCGTAAAGGTTGCCGCTCCCAAGGCCGCAGCCGCCCCGCGTACCGCCACCGGCGAAAAAGTAATCTCCAAACCCGCACCCAAGGCTTCCGGCGCAGGTTCCCCCATCAAGGCTCCGCTTCCCGGTGTTGTGCTCGATATCCTCGTGCAGGTAGGTCAGGAGGTGAAGGCCTCTGATACGGTTGTCACCCTCGAGGCCATGAAGATGGAGAATTCCATCAAAGCGGGTGTCGACGGCAAAGTGGCTTCTATCGCAGTTTCAAAGGGCGATTCCGTGCTTGAGGGCGCCGTATTGCTCACCATCGCCTGATATCAGCGGTTCCGGAGCCGTGGCGCACTATGATGCGGCGCCTGCGGCACCGGCCACCCTGATTCCCGGAAAAACTGATTATCAAGATGACCGACTTTGGCTCGTTCCTAAGCGAGAACCTCGCACAATTCTGGCACCTCACAGGCTTCTATAACTGCACATGGCAGCATCTGGTGATGCTCGCCGTGGGGTTGTTCTTCATCTGGCTCGCCATCAAGAAGGATTTTGAACCGATGCTCCTAGTGCCCATCGGTTTCGGTATCCTCATCGGCAACATCCCCTTCAACACTACCGCCGGTCTGGAGATCGGTATTTATGAAGAGGGTTCTGTGCTCAATATCCTCTATAACGGCGTTTCGGCCGGCTGGTATCCGCCGCTGATTTTCCTCGGCATCGGCGCGATGACCGACTTCACCGCCCTTATCGCAAATCCCAAACTGATGCTGGTA
>URZG01000310.1 GCA_900552325.1 uncultured Porphyromonadaceae bacterium
ATGCCGTCTACGAGGAAAACTCCAAGACTCCCGTTATCAAGAGCGGCGACGCCGGAGCTCCCGAAGTATCGTTCCATGAGCTACAGGCCACCCTCAGTCTTACCCTTGTCAAAGGCAAGACATACGATGTGGTATTCTGGGCTGATGTCCCCCAAGGCTCACCCTACACCTTCCATCCCGAGACACAGAGTATCACAGTGGACTATGAAGGCATCCAGTCGGGCGACGAAAACCGCGACGCGTTCTTCCAGGTGGAAAAAGGCCTCAAGGTATCCGGCGCGGTGAACAAGAACATCCAGCTTTTCCGACCGTTCGCCCAGCTTAATGTAGGCACCGACGATCTTGCCATAGCTGCCGCCACCAACACTACGGTGACCCACACCTCGATGAAGGTAAGCCAGGTGTATTCCGAGCTCGACCTCTTCACCGGCGAAGTGAAGAAGCCCACCCAGATCACCTACGCCATGGCTCCCATCCCCGCCGGCGAGGACTTCCCGCCCCTGGTGAATTCAGGCAAGGCTTACGACTATCTGTCGATGAACTACCTCCTCGTTGCCGCCGACAAAGCGCTTGTTGACTGCGAGATGGTCATCAACGACAACACAGGCAAGGAGGTCAACACCCTTTCGTTCGCCAACGTTCCGGTGCAGCGCAACTACCGCACCAACATCTTCGGCTCGCTGCTCACCTCCCCCTCCGATTTCAATATCGTGATCGAGAAGGACTACGAACAGCCCGACTACGAAGTTGAATATGTGGAAGCCACAACCGCACAGGATTTCGCGGCAGCCATCGCCGCCGGGTCAAACGTGCTCGTTCCCGAGACAGCCACAGTCGACGTGACCGACCTCATCACTTCAGATCCCGGCACCAACCTCACAATCGACAAGCCCACCCGCATCAAGGTGGACGGCACGCTTACAGCCAACCAGCAGGGCCGCATCAACGTGACTTCCGACCTCAAGGTTTCCGGCGGTGGCACAATCGTGACCGGCGAGGACTCCTACGGTATCTTCAACATGATGCCCGGCAGCTCCCTGGTTGTGGAGGATATGGTATTCGAGCACAACAACAAGCTCGACGGCTCTCCCCTGGCAATGCGCTCCGACTGCAAGATCACCCTCAACCGCGTGACTTTCAACTCCGATTTCGGCATTGTAGGTTCGTGGGATAACACCGAAGGAGCCACTCTCGAGGCCAACGACTGCACCATAAATTCCACCTCCAACTCCTCACGCAACGGCTCGAACTGGACCTACGCCCTCAACATCAAGGGCGACAACACCGCTACCCTCAACAACTGCACCGTAATCGGTGTGCAGGGGGGCGTTTCCGCCAGCCATGGCGCACGCCTGACTATCAACGGCGGTACCTACCGCACCGTCTATCTGCCCGACGAACCCAAAGCCGTTCCTTTCTATGCGGTTTATGTGGCACAGGAAGCCGAGGTAGTGATCAACGGCGGTTCGTTCATCTCAGCCGACGGCAAGAAACCCTCCGTCTACAACGGCAACAACGACATCAGCGGCGATCCCCTGGGCAACCTCGTGCTCAAAGGCGGTATCTACAACAACCAGGGCTACACCGAAGGCACTAAGGACATCATCGTGCCGGGCGAAGGCTACAAGTGGGAGGCCAACTCCGACGCCGAATTCCCCTGGAAGGTCGTTGAGAACAAATAATCCCGTCACGACAAACCACACCCCACGGCGCTGACTGCCATACATCAGGCCCCGCATCCGCGGGCGCGAACGCAAGGAATGAGCTTCCGAAGCGTTCCGCCCGCGATGCGGGGCCGATTGTTTAATTTTATCAGGAAATTACCGGACCGGATAGGGGTACTCCACAGCGTGCAGGAAAAGGGGACCGCCCGGCATCGAGGTACCGGCGGCGGGATTTGCCTTTTCGCTCGAGCGTCTGGAGGCCGCGCACACTTCGGCTGAGGACGCCGCTTCCGACGGCGACCACGCCGCGGGCCGTGGTGCTGAGGGTCCGCTGCGCATCGCCGTTCCCAAGGGCTCGCTTAA
>URZG01000311.1 GCA_900552325.1 uncultured Porphyromonadaceae bacterium
GCTTTCCGTCGCGACGAGCGCGTCATCCGCTTCCTGGTGTTCCGCAACGACAAGTTCGCTGCCGAATATGCCGCAAAGCGCCGTTCACTCCGCGCCAACAAAACTAAAGAAGAACCCGTAGCAGCTAACAAGGAAGACTAATTCACATCATGGCACAGACTCAATCTGAAATCCGCTACCTCACCCCGCTGTCGGTAGACGTTAAGAAGAAAAAATACTGCCGTTTCAAACGCAGCGGCATCAAATACATCGACTACAAGGATCCCGAATTCCTCAAGAAGTTCCTCAACGAGCAGGGCAAGATCCTTCCCCGTCGTATCACCGGTACCTCGCTGAAGTTCCAGCGTCGTGTGGCCCAGGCCGTTAAGCGTGCCCGTCACCTGGCTCTCCTTCCCTTCGTGACCGACCTGATGAAATAAGCAGCGACCTGACTGTTTCCTTAACACATCACTTTCCGAAAAATCGTTATGAAAATTATACTGAAAGAAGATATCCACGGCCTCGGCTACAAGGACGACGTGGTAGAAGTAAAGGACGGTTACGGCCGTAACTACCTCATCCCCCAGGGCAAAGCCGTTATCGCTAACTCTTCCGCACTCAAGCAGCTCGCTGAAAACCAGCGTCAGCGCGCCCATAAGCTCGCCCAGCTCAAGGCCGACGCCGAAGCCGCCGCAGCCGCACTCGAAGGCGTGGCTCTGACCATCGGCGCCAAGGCTTCCGCCAACGGCACCATCTTCGGTTCCGTCAACAACATCCAGATCGCTGAAGCTCTCGAGAAGCTCGGCCACAATGTTGACCGCAAACTCATCGTGCTCAAAGAGACTGTGAAAGAGCTCGGCAATTACACCGCTAAAATCAACTTCCACAAGGAGGTATCCGTAGAGATCCCCTTCGAGGTTGTTGCTGAATATCAGGCACCGACAAGGTTTCAAGCCCTTTCGGCTCCTGAAAAGAAATTCCCCAAGGCCCCCCGCTTTACCCCACCCGCAAGGGGGGCCATCTATCCCCAACTTGGAAGCCGGTTTGCGTGAGCAAACCGGCTTTTTAATTCTCTCGCCACAGGGCTGAAATAAGAAAAAGGTCAATAAGGACTTTAACGACCCTATTGACCTTATTGACTTTCCCGGCTTTAGCAGCCGGCTGGAGGGTTATTTGTAGATGAAGCGGCGGATGGAGTGCTTCGGTGTTTTTTCGAACTCGTCGCGGTGCAACTCTATGGCGCTCACGCGTGAATAGGCAGGCAGCAGACTGTTGAGTTCGGGCAAAAGCGACATTACCTTTTCCTCGGTGCGGGCATCGGTTAGCCCCGACTGGCGCCCCAGGTCGTAGTCGGGATGAACAAGCGCCACGATACGGCCGTCGCGTTCCACTACTACTGATTCGGCAACCATAGGGAGGTTGTTGAGTTTGGCCTCGATTTCCTCGGGGTAGACATTTTGGCCGGAGGAGGTGAGAATCATGTTCTTGTCGCGGCCGCGGATATAGAGGTAGCCGTCCTTATCCATGGTGCATACATCTCCCGTGCGCAGCCATCCTTCGGGGCAAAGTGCTTCCTCGGTGGCTTCCGGGTTTTTGTAATAGCCCATCATCACGTTGTCGCCCTTCACGAAAAGCACGCCGGGCACATTGTGATAGTCATCGGAAAGAATCCGTGCCTCCATCCCGCGGCACAGACGTCCGCAGGAGTGGGGGCGCTGTGTCTGCCACCACTCGTAGGTGATGAGGGGTGCACACTCGGTCATCCCGTAGCCTATGGTGGAGGGGAAATGTATCTTGCGGAGAAGCGTCTCCACCTCGTCGGATAGGGCGGCGCCTCCGAGAATCAGCTGGCGCAGATTGCCCCCGAGAGCCTCGATCAGCTGACGGCGAACCTTTGAGTAGATAAGGCCGCGCACACCGGGTATGGCCAGCAGAGTTTTCATCAGCGGGGTGGACAGACGGGGAAGTACGCGCGATTTCACGATCTTCTCTATAACGAGCGGCACGGTGATTACCAGCTGGGGGCGT